>NZ_FXZF01000032.1:0-20507 GCF_900169375.1 Brevibacterium sp. Mu109 | reverse complement strand
CAATGGCCGACTCGAGCATCTGCGCGGGATCGCGCTTGGGTTCCGGAACCTGAGGCACTACATCGACAGGAGTCTGCTCGAAGCCGGCGGTTTCAGACCTCGACTACACCCTCGTTCGTGAAGAGCCGTGTTAGTGGCGGGTCAGCACTATTCATGGCGGGATTCGTTCTGCTCTCACGTCTCTAAAGACTCGCTCGATATGCTGGTTGAATACAGCGAGCCGAAGGAGCATCGTGGGCCGAAAAGAGCGGTTGGCGTCACGCGAGCGCCTTCAGCGAATTCGACTTCTGAGTTCTGAACTCGACACGCTCCGTAACGCAGCGATCGAACGCACTCGGTCAATCGACACGAAGTCCTCGTTTGTCGTTGTCGCCGCCGGAGTGCTTGCGGGGGCAACCTTCACAGGCTTAGTCGATGCCCGATCGTGGTACCTCGGGTTAGTGCCGTTCGCGCTCACTGTCGCAACGATCATTGCCGCGGCGGTCTCGCTCTGGCCGTCGACGATTGACTCGCCTTCCGGCCGATTCCTTGTCACTCGATGGGTTAATGCTTCTGAGCGTATGGAAGCGATGGAGGACTACATCCTCGAAGTGAAGGTACGCGAAATCGAGAAACGAAACTCGAAGAATGAGAAACGCGCAAAGGCAACCAAGTCGGCGTTCGTGCTCTTGGTAAGTGGCGTAGTGACTGCGCTGCTTGTCGCTGGTATCAATGCATCTGTCCTGAGAGGAGACCCAACCAATGGCCAGACCAACCCCGTCCACACCCCCTCCGCCCCCGGAACGCCCTGACGTCGAAGAAGCCTTTGAGACACTGACTCACGGTGACGATTCTGTGGAGAAGAAAAATGGCTGACGACAAGAATCCAACACCGCGGCCCGACGTCGAGGAAGCCTTCACGGAACTGACCGAGGCCGCGAAGCCGAGGCCGACACCTCCGTCCAAGCCTAAGGACTGAGTTTGCCTCTGTCGTTTCTCTCGCGGATATAGCCGCCCCAGTCTCGAGCCGCGAGGCCTGCCCATGCTCGTGCGGCGGTCTGAGAGATTCCGAGTGTTTGGGCGAGGATCATGTGCGGCACCTCAGCTGAGAGGCCAAACATGGCTGCATGCCGGGCTTGGTGGGGTGGGATGCCGAGTTCGACAAGCTGGCCTCGGATGTTCTCGGTGGCTATCGGACGGCCGGGGATTCCGCCTGGGAAGAGCCAGCCGTTGTCGAGAGAAGCGTAGGAGGGTGCCGATATGACGCCAGCGGTCGGCATCTCCCATCGTGACATGCGCTTGGCTGGGGTTCGGGTTCTTCACGGAGATACGGTTGTTGATCCCAGTGCGGTTTATCCAAGTGATGAACGGGTGCAGCATCATCGACATTGACATCACTTGGGTGGAGAGGTAGAGCTCGAGTCGGTGCTGAGTAACCTCAAGGATCGTCGTCTGTTTGTGCTCGAGCCATGCCAACAGGTCGATCGAGCGGTTCAGGCGTTGCCGCGCGCCCTCGGCCATCGCTTTGGTGAGCCTGCCCTGGTCGGCGGCTGTGCGCAATCGACGGAGAATAACCCAGCGTGCGAACTGGTCGATGGTCTGTCGGTGCATCGCGCTGATGCCCGCGACACGGTCGATAAGCCAAGGCCCAATGCGCTCGATCAGTGGTTCGTAGGGTTCGAGGACCTCAAGCGCGACAAGGAGATCGCGCAGGTAGTTGTGTGCGCGATCCATCGGCCGTCGGGCGAAGGTGTCGTGGGAGATGTTCACTTCGCCAGAGGCCATCTGACGGAGAAGGGTAGGGCCGTGACCGGGCGGTCGTTGCAACCAGGTAATCGCGTTCTGCGGCCGATGCGACCCCACGAGCGCGTCGAAGACTGGCCGAAGACGTTCGTGGATCTCTCCGGTGCGGGGATCAAGCAGCAGCACATGGAGGCGTTCGCTCAGAACGCAGGAAGCGCAACGACGAACCCCATAGGGCTGATCTTGACGACCACACTTCTCACAGACGAACACGGGCGGCTTCCCCGCGCAGTCGGCACAAATCAACTGTGCAGGTGCGGTCACTGAGAGGTAGGGCAAGGGGCGAAACTGGCTGCAGCCTGGGCAGCGGGCGGGGTGATAAGCGAGGTAGCGACAGCAGTTCTGACAGATCTTTCCCTCTGGTAACTCGAATGATCCGGTCAGTCGCTCGCATCGGATGCAGACCGGTGCCCGGCGTGCATTCACTCGTCGACGCCGTCGGGCCTGCGGATCACCGCCCGGATCGGACGGATGGATCCGATCTTCGGGCCGCCCTCGTTGTGCGTGCCGGTGCGGGCCGCCCGCTGCTCGGCGACGACCGGCACGATGAGATCGTTCGGGGTGCAGCCCAATGCGTCGCAGAGCGCGACGAGTACCTCGGTGTTCAGGCGCTGCGGGGTCTTCGTCACGAGCCGGTAGACGTGCTCTCGGGTCAGGTGAATGCCGCGTTCTTCCAATAGCGGCATCAGTTCGCTGGTCTGGAACATGCCACGGTCGGCCATGACCTGCCGCAGATTCCACTGCATCTGGATCGTCCTCATGATGGGCTCGCCTCCTCTTCGGTTCGGTAGACCCTGGCAAGAGCGGCCTGCAGGGTCTTGTTCTTGAAGTCGTTGGACACCGAGGTGTAAATCGCGGTCGTCGACCCCCAACGGTGCCCGACCTGTTCGGTGACGAAGTGCTCCGGGTAGCCGAACTCGATCAGATGGGTCACATACGAGTGCCGCAGGCAATGCAGGGTCAAGTGCTCTTCAAGGCCGATCTCGCTGCGTGTGTCGGCGAAGAGTTCATCGACGTGGCGGACACTGACCCGGCTGCGCCGCTCGGTCAGCCAGAGTGCGGCCTGGTTGCCCGCCTCGAACAGGGGCAGCCCCTCTTCGACCCATTGCCGCAGACCATTGACGGCCCAATCGAACTCGGGAACAGCGAGAACCGTGCGGCGCCTCGGCAATGAGCCTTTCATCGCTTTCCCGAACCGCACATGGATCGACCCATAGGTGCCCCAAGCTCGCATGTGCGGGTTCGGACGCAGATCGGGCAAGTCCAGGCGCACGAGCTCGTTGCGCCTGAGCCCGAACCCATAGGTCGTCTTGATCATCGTCGCGTCGCGCCACGCGGCAAGCGACCCTTTCCGGCCGAGGCGCACGATCTGCTCGATCCGTGTATCGAGCCAGTCGAAGAGATCCTGCAACTCCCGATACGTCAGAGGGCGACGTTGCGGTCTGCCCTCGTACTCGTTCAGGTGCGCGACCGTGTTCCATTCATTGCACACCTGCACCGGGAATGTGCCGAAGCGATCCTGACATTGTACGGGCCATTCGTAGCGTGCATCGGTGACGTAGTCGCAGAACATGCGCAACGTGAGGTGGTAGCCGCGAATCGTCGATACGGCGAGTCGATCCGCGCCGCACGTCAGCGACACCGTAAAGTCCTCCATATCGCCCGGTGTCCACTCCCACGGATACTGCTCGGTGAAGTCCTGAAAGCGCCGGATGAGCCGCTCACGATCCCGCAAGGTCGATTGGCCGAGCTGACGCGAGAGCTGCTGCCGGGTCCAGCCTGCGACCATTGCCTCGAACACGGCCGCTCGCTCGTTCAGATGCGCCACCCCGGGTACCAGCATCAGCCGCGCTGAACCAGGGAACTCGCCGACCATGCACCACCCCCGGTCGTTACCTAAATCTCACGATGTGACTTTTACGGTAAAAAAACCGAAGAGGTGCAATCGGCGCAAGGGTTGTCGATCGAGTCGATCGACAACGTCGCGGTCAACACTGGTCTGGGATGTGACTTCTGATGCAATAAATCCCGCTCAACCGTTGATTGCCGATCGTGTGTGGGAGAAAATCTGGCGCTGGGAATCAGCGAGGCACAGGCACCTCGCTGATCACGGACTCGGCGCGCTGCGACTGACTCTGACGTGGCGTCGACGCTGGGGCTGTGTCGGCTCGTCGTAGTCGGATTGGCCCGTACCTGCTGGGTAGCCCTGTTCGTCGCACACGAGCGCGGACAGGCCCCGAACAGCAGGGAGCCACGATCATGTCCAACCCCACCCCGCCGCTGACCGAACTTCCGAAGCCCGTCTTCGCTGATGAGCGGGCAACGCTCTATCTCGGTGACGCGGTCGAGCTCCTCCCGCTCCTGCCCGAGGCGAGCATCGACGCTCTGGTCACTGACCCGCCGTACGGGTTGAGCTTCAACGGACAGGCCTGGGATGACGCGTCCGGGTTCAGGGAATCCCTCCCGCACCTCGACACGGGTGCGATGAGTGCGCCGGAGTTGTTCGAGACGTGGTGCACGGCGTGGGCTGCGGGAGCATTGCATGCGTTGAAGCCGGGGGCGTATGTTGCAGCGTTCGGTGGTGCACGCACCTGGCACCGGATGGTGCGCGGGATCGAGAACGCAGGGTTCGAGATCCGCGACCAGATTGCATGGCTGCACACCACCGGGATGCCCAAATCGATGGACCTCTCGCACGCGATCGACAAGCATCACGGCGTGCATCGTGCTGATCGGATCGTGCAGACCACTGATCATGACGGGGTGCTCGGCGCGACCCGCACGGTCCTGTCCAAAGGCACCCCGGTCACCGAGGACGCGCAGCAGTGGGATGGATGGGGCACGGCACTGCGGCCGGCATTCGAGCCGATCATCATCGCCCGCAAGCCACCCGAAGGAAACGTCGTCCGCAACATCCTCGAGCACGGCGTCGGTGGGATCAACATCGACGGGGCGAGGTTCGCTGACGGCCGGTGGCCGACGAACGTCGCGTTCGATCCGGGTCAGGCGGATGCGTTGGATGTGTTGACGGGGACGTGGCAGGGCGAGTCACTGTCGCGGAAGTTCCCGATCTTCCGCTTCGACCACAAGCCCTCCACAGCGGAACGACCCCGCGCGTTCGGGGTATCGCACACAACCGTGAAACCGTTGGCGTTGATGCGCTGGCTCGTCACGTTGGTGACCCCGCCGCACGGAGTGGTGCTGGAGCCATTCGCTGGATCGGGGACGACGGTGGAAGCAGCGGTCAGCGATGGCTATCGCGTGCTGTGCTTCGAGAAGGATGCGTCATACGTTCCACTGGTCCAGTCGAGGCTGGACCAGTAGCTCCTGTGGCCGGGGAACGCCTGTCGATGAGCGCGCCGCCTCGACGCCGTACTTTTGAGCATAGCCATGACGTAGTTGCATGTTCGGCGTTATGCTGAGTTCATGTCCGTCTCTGAGTTGTCCGCGAGCACCCAGAACTATTTGAAGGCCGTGTGGGGTCTGACGGAGTGGTCGTCGGTGCCGGTGACGCCGACGCTCCTCGCGGAGCGAACAGGGTTGAAGCTCTCTTCGGTCTCGGATGCTGTCCGTAAGCTCTCTACGCAGGGTCTTGTCGAGCATGCGCCTTATGGTTCGGTGGAGTTGACGGAGACGGGGCGCTCGTACGCGCTGGCGATGGTACGTCGGCACCGGCTGATTGAGTCGTTCCTCGTCAGTGTCTTGGGGTACTCGTGGGATCAGGTGCATGACGAGGCGGAGCACCTTGAACATGCGGTGTCCGACTTCATGATTGACCGGATCGACGAGTTCTTGGAGTTCCCCACCCGCGACCCTCATGGTGACCCGATCCCATCAGCCGATGGGACGGTGCATATCCCGGACGCGACACAGCTATCCGAAGTCGGCGCGGGGCACCGAGTCGTGGTCGAGCGCATCTCGGACTCGGATCCGGCGCTCCTGCAGTTCTTCGATGAGCACGGTTTCGTGATCGGATCAACGCTGGAGATCGGCGAAGGTGCCCCGTTCTCGGACGCACTGGATGCGCGAGTTACGGGATCGGACACCTCGGTAGCACTGGGGCGTTCGGCGACAGACGCACTCTATGTGTCTGTCGTCGCCAGTTGATGCGGTCACCCCGTAGCTTCGTCGTGGAGTGATGCATGGAGCACGCCTGTTCCGGCAGGGAGCAACGTGCCATGCCATTGCGCCGTGCGGACCTCGATGATGTTGACTTCCGCTGTGCAGGCCTGGATGTCTAACCGTGTGCCGGGGCGAAGGTGTCGCTCGTCGAGGAATACCAGTGTTTCAAGTGGTGCGTCCGCGATGCGTGTGATCTTCACTGGAGCCCATCGCGGGCGTGCGAGTTCCCGCAGGGGGATATCGGTGGGAGTCTCGATGCGGCCGTCTGGCGTGGGGATGGGTTGCCCGTAGGGGTCGTGGGTGGGCTGGTCGAGGGAGGCTTCGATTCGTTGGAGGAAGCGGGGTGAGCTGCTGGCTTCCAATGCGTCGGCATTGGCGGCGAGTTCGCTCCAGGGCAGGTCGAGGACGTCGTGGAGGAAGCACCGCAGTATCCGGTTCGTCCGCACTGCCCGCATCGATTCGAGTCGTCCCGTAGGAGTGAGCGAAATGCTCTTGTACCGTTCGTGGTTGACGAGACCGTCCTCGGCGAGTCGCTTTACCTGTTCGGAGACGCTCCCTGGTACGAATCGCAGCGCACCGGCTAGGCCGGTGACCGTGACTGGAGCGTCACTGTTCTCGGTCAGTGACCAGATGGCACGAAGATAGCGTGCTCTGGTCCCTGACTTGTCGCTCTTGCGGCGCATGCGTGATGCCCTTACTGTGCGGAAGCGAGTGCGCGTCTGCGGCGTGTGCTCATAATCCGGGTCCCGATGAGACCGTGCTGGGGGCTGAAGAGGTAGACGAGCGCGAAGACGGCTCCCTGAGCGAGGACGACCATGCCGCCGGACGCAGTGTCGAGGTAGTAGCTCAAGTACAGGCCGATAACGGCGCAGCCTGCGGAGATCGCGGGGGCGATGACGAGCATGCGTCCGAACCTGTCGGTGAGCAGGTAGGCGGTAGCTCCCGGGATAATGAGCATCGCGACGACGAGGACAACGCCGACCGCTTGCAGGGCGACGACGGCGGTCAGGGCGAGGAGTCCGAGGAGGACGGCGCCGAGGATTTTCGGGTTCAGTCCGATGGCGTGGGCGTGGGTGGAGTCGAAGGCGTAGAGAGTGAAGTCGCGGCGTTTGGTGACGAGAATCGTGAAGGTGATCGCACCGAGGATGATGATCTGGGTGAGATCGGCCCAGGAGACGCCCAGCAGGTTGCCGAAGATAATGTGGTTCAGGTCGGTCTGCGACGGCGTGACCGAGATCAGCACGAGCCCTAGAGCGAACAGTGTGGTGAACACGATCCCGATCGCGGCGTCTTCTTTGACACGGCTGGTGTCTCTCACCGCTCCGATGAGCGCGACAGCAAGAAAGCCGAAGACCACTGCTCCGAGCGCGAAGGGGACGCCGGCGATGTAGGCGAGAACCACGCCGGGGAGGACGGCGTGGGAGACGGCGTCGCCCATGAGCGACCAGCCGATCAGGACAAGCCAGCAAGACAGCACCGCGCACACGATCGAGGCAATCAGGGTGGTTGCGAGGGCGCGGACCATGAAGTCGTAGCTGAGGGGTTCGAGGAAGAAGTCGGTCAGGTTCATGAGGTGGTGCCTCGGTTCAGGACGTCCAGGCCGAAGGCCAGGGCAAGGTTGTCGGGCTGGAGCACTTCGTCCGGGTCCCCGTGCATGAGCACGCGTCGCATCAATAGGATCGCCTCGTCGGCGAGGCCGGGCAGCGCATGAAGGTCATGAGTGGAGACGAGGATCGTGGCCCCATCGTCGGCGAGTTCCCGCAGCAGCCGGGTAATCGTAGCCTCGGAGCGCTTATCGACGCCGGCGAACGGCTCATCCAGCAGCAGGATCGTCGCCCCCTGAGCGATGCCTCTCGCGACGAACGCGCGCTTTTTTTGACCGCCGGAGAGCTGCCCGATCTGCCGGTTCGCGTACTCGGTCAGCTCCACCCGTTCCAGCGCATGATCTACAGCCTCATGGTCGGCTCTCTTCGCGTGGCGGGTAAACCCCATGTGCCCGTAGCGGCCGGTCATGACGACATCGCGCACAGAGAGCGGGAATGCCCAGTCGACGACCTCGCTCTGCGGCACGTAACCCACGACCCCTGACTTGCGCGCTTTGCCCGGGTTCTCGCCGTTCACGCGCACCGTGCCGGAATCAGGGCGCAGCAGACCCATGACCGTCTTGAACAGGGTGGACTTACCCGACCCGTTCATCCCCACGAGCCCGCATACCCGCCCGGCCTGGATGTCGAGGGTGGCACGGTCGAGAGCGAGGACCTCACCATAGTGGACGGTGACGTCGCGCACCGAGATCGCGACCGTCATCAGTTCCGTGCCGTTAGCGCGTCGATGATGGTGGTCGCGTCGTGGCGGATCAGATCCAGATAGGTCGGGACAGGGCCCTCCGCTTCGGACAGAGAATCGACATACAGCACACCACCGAAATCAGCATCGGTGGCTTCCACGACCTGCTGCATCGCGGCATCGGACACGGTGGACTCACAGAACACCGCGGGCACGGCGTCGTCGCGGACGAACTCGATCGCCGAGGCGATCTGCTGCGGGGTGGCCTGCTGTTCGGCGTTGACCGCCCAGATGTATTTCTCGGTCAGCCCGGCATCCCTGGCAAGGTAGGAGAACGCACCCTCGCAGGTGACCAACGCTCGCTGATTCTCCGGCAGGACCGACAGCTCGTCGACCAGCTCGTCCTGCACCGTCTGCAGCTCGGCCTTGTACGCCTCACCATTGGCCTGGTATTCGGTTGCATTCTGGGGGTCGAGGTCGCTGAAGGCGTCGACCATGTTGTCGACGTAGATCTGCACGTTCAATGGGCTCATCCATGCGTGTGGGTTCGGCATCCCCGCGTAGGCGTCCTCGGTGATGTCGATCGTCTCGACTCCTTCGCTGACGACGACGTGAGGCACATCCAGCCCTTCGACGAACTGTGCGAACCACGCCTCCAGGTTCATTCCGTTGTCGAGAATCAGGTCAGCCTCCGACGCTCTGCGGATGTCGCCGGGTGTGGGCTCGTAGCCGTGGATCTCGGCCCCGGCCTTCGTGATCGACTCCACCCTCAGATGGTCACCCGCGACGTTTTCGGCAATGTCCGCGAGAACCGTGAACGTCGTCAGCACCACGGGACGCTCATCGTCTGCTCCCGCATCGTTCTCGCCGGATGTTGCGCATCCAGCAAGAGAGAACGCGAGCACGGACGCTGCCAGCAGCGACAGGGCACGGCGGGAGAAGAGGCGGGTGGTACGTGGCATGGATAGTTCCTTAGCTGAGCGGGTGACGAGGCGCGGGTGGAAGTTCACGTGAGTGGTGGAAGCGGAGGGCGAGGCTTTGGGGGCGGGCCAGCACGATGGGACGCGGCGATGAAGTGGTCGAGCTTGTCGGGAGCTTCTCCGCGCAAGTAGACGCTGAGCATGCGTAGCAGGTTCAGCGTCACCGCCTCGGGGTCGGAAGACGTTCGCAACAGGTGAGCCGCAGCGTCATGGTCAGCGTCTCGCACGGATTGGAACAACGTGATGGCTTCCAGCCACACACCCTCGCTGCGCTCGTCCGTGGGTGTTCGTCTCATGCCCCACAGCATAGTGTTCGGCAAGCCGTAGTTACAAACAGCGGCGTGGCGTAGACAAGTGAACCACATCGATGTTATTCCTAGATACGCCGCTCCAAACATCGGTGAGGCACAACATGTAGTGGTTGGTGGCGTGGCGCGTCACAGCCAGAGAGAGCGAGGAGGATCGCTATGCCACCCCCACCTGAGTCCCGGCGCGCAGCGCCCTCAGTGCGCGAACTCGCCGCCGCCCAGTCGCCTGATCTCGTGTTCTTCTCAAGCGTGTCGGAGAACACCCGCCGCTTCGTCGACCGGCTCGACCAGCCCGCGGTCCGTATCCCGCTGCGGCCACGAGTGGAGGGGCTGATCCGGGTCGCGCGGCCCTTCGTGCTCGTGGTCCCCACGTACGGCGGCGGGGAACGTGCCGGGGCGGTGCCGAAGCAGGTGATCTCGTTCCTCAACGACCCCGCGAACCGGGCACTGATCCGGGGGGTGATCACGGCGGGGAACACGAACTTCGGCGAGCACTACTGCCTCGCCGGCCCTGTCGTCTCTGCCAAATGCCAGGTTCCGGAGCTGTACCGCTTCGAGCTGCTCGGCACCCAGCGCGACATCGAACACGTGAACATCGGCCTGACCCGCTTCTGGGACCAGGCCTCCGACAATCTGACATCCATTGAGAGGAAGACCGCATGACCATCATCTCCCCAGCGGCTCGGGCAAGCACCGGGATCGGTGCGCGGAAGGACTACCACGCCCTCAACGCGCAACTGAACCTGTTCGCCCCGGGCGGGTCGATCCAGTTCCACAAGGACAAGGAAGCCGCCGACGAGTACCTGCGCCAGCACGTCATCCCGAACACGAGAACCTTCCCGAGCGTGGCCGAGCGCCTGGAGTGGCTGGTCGCGAACGCCTACTACGAGCGGGCGTTCCTCGACGCGTACGCCCCGGAGTTCCTCACCGACCTGCATGAGCGGGCTCGCGGGGCCGGGCACCGTTTCCAGACCTTCCTCGGCGCGTTCAAGTTCTTCACTTCCTACGCCCTGAAGACGTTCGACGGCACCACGTACCTGGAAGGTTTTGAGGAGCGCGTCGTCGCTACCGCGCTCTTCCTCGGACAGGGCGACGAAGCCCTCGCGACCCGGCTTGTGGACGAGATGCTCTCGGGCAGGTTCCAACCTGCGACCCCGACATTCCTGAACGCGGGCAAGGCGCAGCGCGGCGAGCTCGTCTCCTGCTTCTTGCTCCGCCTGGAGGACAACCTCGAGTCCATCGGACGCAGCGTTAACTCTGCGTTGCAGCTCTCCAAGCGCGGGGGCGGAGTCGCGCTGCTGCTGACGAACCTGCGCGAGACCGGAGCACCGATCAAGCAGATCGAGAACCAGGCCTCCGGCGTCGTCCCGGTGATGAAGATCCTCGAAGACTCCTTCAGCTACGCCAACCAGCTCGGGGCCCGGCAGGGTGCGGGCGCAGTGTATCTGCACGCGCATCACCCGGACATCCTGCGGTTCTTGGACACGAAGCGGGAGAACGCGGACGAGAAGATCCGCATCAAGACGCTCTCGCTCGGCGTCGTGATCCCCGATGTCACCTTCCAGCTCGCGAAGGAGAACCGGGACATGCACTTGTTCAGCCCCTACGACGTCGAGCGCGAGTACGGGAAACCGCTGTCGGACCTGTCCGTGAACGACCACTACGACGAGTTGGTCGCGAACCCGCGGGTGCGGAAGACCACGATCAGCGCACGGGAGTTCTTCAAGACCCTCGCCGAGCTGCAGTTCGAATCCGGATACCCCTACGTGCTGTTCGAGGACACCGTCAACCGCGCCAACCCGCTGCAGGGGCACATCAACATGTCGAACCTGTGCAGCGAGATCCTCCAGGTCAACACGCCCTCCACCTATGACGCGGCGATCGGCTACGAGCAGGTCGGCCGGGACATCTCCTGCAACCTCGGCTCCCTCAACATCGCCCAGGCCTTCGCCTCACCGGACTTCGGCGCGACCGTCGAGACCGCAGTGCGGGCGCTGACGAGTGTGTCGGATCAGACCGACATCGACGCGGTCCCCTCGATCGCAGCCGGGAACGACGCGTCGCACGCGATCGGTCTCGGTCAGATGAACCTGCACGGGTTCCTCGCCTCGCAACGCATCCGCTACGGCAGCGAGGAGGGCATCGACTTCACCGACATCTACTTCCTCACCGTCACCTACCACGCCCTGCGCGCCTCCAACCGGATCGCCATCGAACGCGGCACGACCTTCACCGGGTTCGAGACCTCCACCTACGCCGACGGCTCGCACTTCGATAAGTACACCGAGCGCGAGTGGCGGCCCGCCACCGAACGTGTCCGCGCCCTCTTCGCCGAGGCAGGCGTCGCGATCCCCACCCGCGACGGCTGGGCGCAACTTCGGGAATCCGTGCGGCAGCACGGCATTTACAACGCCTACCTGCAGGCGATCCCGCCGACTGGATCGATCTCGTACGTGAACAACTCGACCGCGTCGATCCATCCGATCGCGGCGAAGATCGAGATCCGCAAAGAAGGCAAGCTCGGCCGCGTCTATTACCCGGCCCCGCACATGACCGACGACAACCTCGAGTTCTTCGAGGACGCGTACGAGATCGGCTACGAGAAGATCATCGACACCTACGCCGCCGCCACCCGCCACGTCGACCAGGGTTTGTCTCTCACGCTGTTCTTCCGCGACACCGCGACCACCCGCGACATCAACAAAGCCCAGATCCACGCCTGGCGTGCCGGGATCAAGACCCTCTATTACATCCGCCTGCGCCAGCCCGCACTCGAAGGCACCGAGATTGAAGGCTGCGTCTCCTGCGCGCTGTAACCCCAGAATCCGATCTTCCCGAAGGAACACCCATGACCCTCACCGATATCACCCGCCCCATCACCGAGATCTCCGTCACTCCGCCGGGCTATCGGCACGACCCGGCAGCCCGCCTGCGGCCCATCAACTGGAACCGCGTCGGAGACGACAAAGACCTCGAGGTATGGAACCGCCTCACCGCGAACTTCTGGCTCCCCGAGAAAGTGCCCCTCTCCAACGACCTCCCCGCCTGGCAAAAACTCTCCCAGGAGGAACGCACGCTGACCATGCGCGTGTTCACCGGGCTCACCATGCTCGACACCGTACAAGCCACCGTCGGCGAGATCTGCCAGATCCAAGACGCCCGCACCGAACACGAAGAGGCCGTCTACACGAACATCGCGTTCATGCAGTCCGTGCACGCCCGCTCCTACTCCTCCGTCTTCTCCACGCTCACCTCGACCCCAGAGATCGACGACGCGTACCGGTGGGCCGTCGCCAACGACCTGCTCCAGGAACGGTGCAAGAAGGTGCTCGCGCACTACTACGGGGATGACCCGCTCAAACGGAAGGTCTCCTCCACGCTGCTGTCCTCGCTGCTGCTCTACGCCGGGTTCTACCTGCCGCTGCACTTCTCCGTCCACGCAACCCTCACCAACACCGCCGACATGATCCGGCTCATCCTCCGCGACAAGGCCGTACACGGTTACTACTCCGGCTACAAATACCAGCGCGGCCTCGAAACCCACACCGCAGCCGAGCAGGAACACATGCGCGAGTTCACCTATGCGCTCCTCGACGAGCTCTACGAACTCGAACTGGCGTACTCCGGTGAGCTCTACGAACCGCTCGGCCTCATGGACGACGTCGCCGTCTTCGTCCGATACAACGCGAACAAAGCCCTCATGAACCTCGGCTACCCTGCCCGCTTCACTCCAGAAGAGACCGAAGTCAACCCCGAAATCCTCGCCGCCCTCGCCCCCGGAGCAGACGAGAACCACGACTTCTTCTCCGGATCCGGGTCCTCCTACATCATCGGCAAAGCCGTCGACACCAGCGACGACGACTGGGACTTCTAACCGACCGTCACTCCCACAACATCCACCCCAGAGAAAGAGAATCACCCCTTGAGTAAGAACGTCTCCGTCCTTGTCGGCAGTCTGCGCCGCGGCTCCTACGCACGCAAGATCGCCCACAACGCCATCGGCTACTTTCCCGAAGACTACGACGCACGCATCGTTGAGATCCGCGACCTTCCTCTCTACGACTTCGACTACGACGATCCCGACATCACCGACAAACCCACCCCGCCGGAATACACCCAGTTCCGCGAGATCATCAAAGCCTCCGACGGCGTGTTGTTCGTCACACCAGAGAACAACCGCACCATCCCCGCCTGCCTGAAAAACGCCATCGACATCGGCTCCAAACCCAACAGCGATGTCGCCTGGAAGAACCTGCCCGCAGGGATCATCAGCCACTCCGTTGGCCGCATGGGCGGGTACAGCTCGCAGAAGAACCTCCGGCTCGCACTCTCATACTTCGACATGCCCACCCCCGGACAGCCCGAGGTCTTTCTTTCCCAATCACCCACCCTTTTCGGTGAGGATGGGAACATCTCGCAGGAATCGACCGTGCAGTTCCTCCGGGACTACATCCTCCGCTTCGCTCGAATCATCGAAGGTCAGAACTCGGTGCGTTGATGCGATGCCTGCATCCCCGGAAGCACGAGCGCAGGCTCTGGGCGCGCGTGTTAATCCCTTTCCACTGACGGTAAAGCGCGTGCTCCACTCCGCCTCGACGGGTCGGGTTGCTGTCGACGCGACCAAGGTGATGATCGTGAACTCGGGCACCACGACGCTCAGTCACGAGACCGGTGAAGTCGATCTTGCCGCAGGGCAGGTCGTGCTGCTCCCTCCAGGCCGCTGGTATGCGGGAGAACCCGCCGGTCTAGTCATCACCACCACCGCATACATCGACACGGCATTCCTTGAGGAGCAGGAGCGCTGGATCACTCAGTCCAGCGCTCCTGCTCCTCTTGTGCTTTCAGATAGTCACCGGTCAGACCCGACCGTGCTCGACGTGCCTTCCACAGTGTTCCCGCACGTGAATGCTTCCCTGCAACGGTTGATCGACGGTGAACGGCACCATTTGCCGACACTTCGCCGCTTGAGTCTGGCAGTGGACCTGCTCGATATCCTCACGCGACCCGTCCCCGAGCACTCGCCCGAACACCCCTCGGTGCGCCACGCAATGGCGTTGCTCATGAACGATCTTGGCCGCGCGTGGACCATGGATGTTCTCGCCGACGAGGCCGCGATCTCTCGATCGCAACTCGCCCGACTCTTCACCCGCCACGTCGGCACAAGCCCAGCAGCGTTCCTTCGCAACGAACGTTCACGACGCATGGCCGACCTTCTACGCTCAAGCAGCGACACCGTCGAAACCATCGCACGTCGCGTCGGATGGACCGACCCCAGCCACGCCTCACGCGCCTTCCGTCAGGTACACGGTCTGTCCCCGCAGCAGTATCGGCAAATCTCTCGACCATAGACGACTGCTCGATACCAGTGGCCGCCAACTGTGTCCTGCCTCACAAGTACGCCGACCACGCCATCGTGCGCGCGAACCTGCGAGGGAAGTAGCCACCACCATGAGCATCAACCCGGGCGAAGCATCAGCATCGACGTCCACGAACGCTGCGGATCCTCGGCGCAAGATAAGCCCGCCGAGCGCCCTGTCTCTCGGCATCATCGTCTGGACCGATGACCCGGAGGTCGAGCCGACCGTGATCGCAGGCCGGAACCCGGTCGCGTTGGCGCGGGCGGTGGCGGTCACGATCCACGAGATGCTCGAAGACTCTGAGGTATATGCCGGGGCGACGGAGTTCCTACAGTCGAATCCGCCGCCGCAGGATTGGGTACTGCCCGAGGACGTGGATGCGTGGTTGGAGGCGCTGCGGGAGGCGACGCCGTACCCGGCGTACTCGTTCCACCACGTACCTCTGACGGGCGGTGCGGACGGAACGAACCACACCGTCATCAACCGCTATCTGCAGCATGCGCTGCAGGAACGCGAGGATGCTCTCACCCCTGACTCGACGCCGAGCTCCGTCGCTGGCCCCTCGTCAGGGCGTCACCTCGCACGCTGACCCGGTGGCGGAGTTTGACGTTTCGGCGCGTGTTTTTGGTGTTTCGACGCGTCATTGCCGGGATGCCTCGCCCTTGACTCGGTTCTGTGCGTACCTCTGGAACAGCACCACCTGTGACACCTGAGGTGCTGCCCTGTCGTAGTGGTCGTCAGCGCGAAGCCGCCGCAGTTGATCGGCCGTTCAGCCGCCCACAGTACTGTGCCATTCTCAGCGACCGCGCTGAACTCCAGGGCACCGTCCGTCTCACGAAAAGCAACGAAGACCCCATCGAGCTCCTGAGGAGCGATGTCCCAATCGATCTCGACGAGGGGCAGCGCGTCGAATGTGTTCGGCACTCGCAGCTCGTCAGCTTCGGCGGCAGGCAGTTGAGAACCGATCGGCTGAGGTGATCGCTCCAGACCCTGGTCAGACTCCGGATCAAAGACTGAGCAGCCGGACAGGACGATGAGTGCCAGCAGGCAGCCGGCTGCTGCCCAAGGCTGACGGCTCATACCTGGTCCTGCGGGCTGGTCTCTTCGACGGGAACCGCCGCATCCTCACCCGGGGTTTGTGTGCGTCTGCGGGCTTTGGCCCAGATCAGCAGAGCGATGACGGCGACCGCGACGACGGCGAAGCCGTCATAGAATGGCGACGCCAGCACTGAGGTGCCCTCTTGCAACCACGCCTGCATTCCACCGGGGACGAATCCGGGCACACCGAGCAGGCCATTGGTCGTCCAGAACAGCACTCCGGCAGCGATGATGAGGATGCCGGTGATCACCGAGGTGGTGTGCAGCTCGCGACCGAGGACGATGAAGGCTCGACCACGAAGCGCGGAGCGTGCGCGGGTACTCATGCGCTTCCAACTGGCCGCCAGGATGAACAGCGGTACGACCATGCCCGCCCCGTAGACTCCGAGCATGACCCCGGCGGTGAGCATGTCGCCCTGACCGGCGGCCAGCGTGAGCACGGCACCGAGGATCGGACCCGCGCACGCCCCGGCGACACCGCTGGTGGCACCCAGAAGTGCGGTCTTGCCCAACCCTGTGCTGGAGGCTCCCTTCTGCTGGAGACGCCCGACACCGGGCAGGAAGCGCGCAGGGTCGAAGCCAAACCCCAACAGCTGGACCAGACCGAAGACGATCAGCACCGCTGAGGCAATCGCGATGACACTCGCGCGGTGGGTGGTGAACAGGGCTCCCAGCGCGCCGGCACCGAGGCCCAGCGGAATCAGAACGATGAGCATGCCACCGTAGAAGATCGCGGCATGTAGGCCCAGGCGCGGCCCGGAACCTGCTGTGGCAGCGAAGAACGTCGGCAGCAGCAGAGCCGCGCACGGGCTCAGCAGAGCCAGCACGCCGCCGAGGAACGCAGTAATCAGACCGATCTCCATGCTTCAGCCCTCCACCAACGCGGCATCGAACGTATCGGTGAACACCGACGAAGGCTGCGCACCAACGATCGGTTCCCCACCGAGCACGAAGGTCGGAGTCGAGAACGCCCCCAATTCCGTTCCGAGGGTCTCGTTCCTCTCGACCGCCTCCCCGGTCTCTTCCGAGGTGAAGTCGACCGTGAACTGGTCGACGTCCAGCCCGAGCTCTCCTGCGAGTTCGGTGAGCGCCTCCTCAGACAACTCGGACTCCGGGCGAGGCTCACCGCCGGCGAACAGCGCCTCGTGGTACTCCACATGTTTACCCTGCAGAGCGGCCGCATAAGCCGCCTGCGCGGCCCTGAGCGACGCATCGCCGAAGACATTGACCTGGCGCCACTCGATGCGAAGCTCGCCTTCCTCGACCCGCTCCATCATCAGCGGCAGAGTGTCCTGACTCCACTGAGCGCAGAATGGACACTGGTAATCATCGAAGATCACGAGGCCAACTGGGGCATCCACCGGGCCCACGGCTAGCGGGTCTCCCTCATCGCGTCGCTCGATGTCTGACAGGTCCGGCGTTTCGACCGCTTCGACCTCCACCGGCCCCTCGCCGGCAGCTTGTGAGCCTTCCTCTGGACTGTCAGTACGTCCCTGTCCCAGCGAGATCGCAGTGATGAACAGCACGACCGCGGCGACGATCACCGTGATGGGCACGGCCCATCGACGCACTGGACTCGGCGTGTTCGACATGGGTCCTCCGGTATCGGATGTCTTACGACCACAGTTCTGGTCGATTCTGGTGTCCTAACAGCCTTAGATGACTATGAAACGTAGTCGACTAAGAAGCGTAGTCGATTGTGGGGCATACTGTCGCTATGGCTTCTGCATCTACTGGTTCTGCGTTCAGCCTGGCGGTCGGGCAGGCTGTCTCCGGTCTGGGTCTGTGGTCGCGGCGGCAAGTGCGCGCGGCTGTGGTTGTGGCCGTGGCTATGACGGTAGTTGTCGGGTTCGTGACGGTGCTGATCCCCAACTCACTCTTCGCCCGCGACATCGAACCGGTGTGGTGGAACTACCCCGTGTGGCTGATCACCTCAGCGCTGACCGGCATGCTCGCAGCGACCTATGTCCGAGCCGAACCGCGCACTATGCACGAACCAGCGTCCGATGAGGATGCCGACATCCCACCACGGCGACGCGAAAGCCGCATGGGCATGGCGGGCGGGGTCCTCGCCTGGTTCGCTGTCGGATGTCCGGTCTGCAACAAGATTGCGCTTCTTGCGTTCGGGTACACCGGTGCGTTGACGTGGTTCGCCCCGATCCAGCCATTCCTGGCTCTCGGTGCACTTGTCCTCACATTGGTCGCGCTCCTGTACAGCCTGCGCGGTCAGGTCGTCTGTCCCGTGCCTCAGGCATCATGATGCGCTCCCATAATGCCGGTGAGCCGCATGACGCTGTCCGGCTCGGCCCGCTGGAGGCCCAGGTCATGGACGTCTTGTGGACGCATGGCGCCTCCACCGTCAGAGAAGTCATCAACACACTAGGTGGGACTCGCGCGTACACCACGATCGCCACGATTTTCAAACATCTTGACCGTAAGGGGCTCGTGCAAGCATCACGTAGCGGCAGATCTGTGCGCTACGAAGCTCGCATGAGCCGGGAGCAGCACACTGCCGCACTTATGCAGCGGGCTCTGAAAGCAAGTGGCGACCGCACTGCTTCAATACTGCACTTCGTGGACAGTATGACCGGGGAGGACCGTGCCCTGTTGCATGAGTATCTGAGGGCACGCGACGAACAGGGTTCGCTATGACCGGGGTCCTACTCGGCGTGCTGCTCGGGAGCCTTGCAGTGACCGGACTCGGAGGGCGGCGAATCCTGCGTCGGGCGGCACCGGCATTGGTCCGGACGCCCCGGTTGGCCGCAGGACTGCTGGTCAGCGGGATGCTGCTGTGGCTCATCGCCGTGCTGTCGCTTGGGCCGATGGCGGCGTGGCTGTTCTCCGGACCCTCCCTGTTGCCTGGGCAGATCGGAGATGTGTGTCAGCGGTGCATCGCGGCAGCTAGCCCGTTCTCCACTGCAGTCGTCGACACCGCTATTCCGGTAGTGGTGTTGTTCTTTCTGCCGACCGGGGCAGGACTAGTGATCGCTGTCAGTGCGGTGCGTGAAGCACGTCGTCTCGCCCGCACAGGTGCCGCTGCTGCAGACGTGCTGCGAGCACGAGCGCGTGCTGTCACCGTTCACGATCATCGCGTTCTACTCATCGCTGAGAGCACCCCTGTCGCCTTCGCGCTGCCTAGTCGGCTCGGCGGCATCGTGCTTGCCGATTCTGTCCTGGATGTACTCAGTGACCAGGAACTGATAGCCGTTCTCGAGCACGAAGCTGCTCATCTGCGCCAACGCCACCACCTCATCATGATCACTGCTGCCGCCGTCGGTCGAGTCCTTGGCTGGGTCCCGCTGATCGCCGGAGCCACCGAAGCGCTCCCGACCTATCTGGAGATCGCCGCTGATGATTCCGCCCGACGCCGGTCGGGAGTTCCCGCACTGGCCGGGGCCCTGCTCAAGCTCGGTGAGCCCTCACAGCCTGCGTGCGTACCAGAATCGGCGCACGGGCTCCTTCACGCCGCGGGGCCGCAACGCATCCGGCACCTTGTCCGACCCGAAGCCGCACGCGGTGGCATCTGGGCCGCATTCAGTCTGGGTTCCGCCGTGCTCGGTCTGGTCGCGGTCACGACCAGCATCCAAGTTCCGTATGTCCTTGCCGCCGCGGCAGGCTGCGTATAGCCGCCTCGAACATATGAGACCTCACAACTCCAGGTGGCAAGTGCTTGTCAGCGTGCTCGGCTTATCAGCAATGGCGACGATCGCCGGCTGCTCGACTGAGCCCGGAGCCTTGGCTGACAAGGCCAGCGACGAGTCGAGCCCGGATTACGTCACCGGGGACGGAGTGGCGACTGAGCTCGGCGAGGACGAACGAAGCCAACCCCTGAATGCGGACGTGTCCCTCCTGGACGGCACGACTTTGAAGGAGTTAAACATGGCAACATCATCGAAGTCATAATCTCTGACCTCTCCGACGAGGACACCGGGAGTGTCCAGACGGTGAGCTTCTCCCTGAACGGTCAGGCATACAGCGTCAACCTAACCACAGAAGAGGCCGAGGACTTCGAGTTGCTGTTTCAGGACTACATTTCAGTCGCGCACAAAGAATCCCAGGCTACTGTTCGCCGTCGGCAAGGGACCACTCCCAAACGGGGCAGTAAGTCCGTGGGGGAGGAGCAGACAGGCGCGACACCCTCCGAGGTTCGCGAGTGGGCGAAGGCGAACGGCTATGAGGTGTCCGCGCGTGGTCGTGTCCATAGAGATGTCATCGGTGCTTACAACGTTGCACACTGAGACAGGAGGCTCCGGCTGGGTCACGAATTCTTGACTGCGCTGGCGGACGATGCCGCTGTGCGGCGCGGTGAGCGACCAGCCCTGCTCGTGCGACGATGGAGGAACCTGGGCGTCAGAGCCTCGTAGGTCCTACGGCGCTGCCGGGCGAGGGCTTCCCGGGCGCCCGGTTCGGCTCGGGCAAACGCGAGCGTCAGGCCGATGGCCATAAGCCTTGATCCACCGGTTCGCTTGATGGCAAGGGGCTCACTCGGATTCGAGTGCGAACGCGGTGCGAGGGCAGGAAGTAGTGTCCCGGTCTCTCACCGGTCTCTTCCACATAGATGATTCCCCGGGGTC
>NZ_FXZF01000006.1:0-152964 GCF_900169375.1 Brevibacterium sp. Mu109 | reverse complement strand
GGTGGGGCTCGTTCCCGCAGGACTGGGTCGATTTCAATGTCGAGACCGGTCAGGCGGCCTATTGGTACACCTCCGGCGGACAGGTCGATGCGAAGAAGACCGCAGCACCCATCACGATCGACTACACGGCTGAGATCCCCGAGGAGCCGGAGCCCACGGAGGACCCGACCGAGGACCCGGAGGTCCCGGGTGACTTCACCGGTGAGACGACACACGAGGTCACGGCTGCGAGTGAGGAGGACGGCCTCGGCGTGACCGTCGCGGGGACGGACTACGAGAACCTGCCTCAGGCTGCGACCGGCAAGGACGCAGTCGGCGTCTACTCCGCGGTGATCGACCGGGAGAAGTCGAACGAGTTCACGTCCGACGACGCGCTGGGCGCGCAGCTCTCGTTCTTCCAGGACACATCCGTCCCGAACAGCTTCGAGCAGGTCTCCGAGGTCGACGCCGACGAGCTCGACGAAGCGAAGGACTACGACGCAGTGGTCTGGGCGGCCCACGGCAACGGCACCGAGGAGACCGTCCTCTACCGCGAGTCGATCGACCTCACGGAGGAGCAGCGGGACGCGCTGTTCCCGGAGGATCCGACCGAGGATCCGACGGACGATCCGACCGAGGACCCCACCGGGGACCCGACTGAGGACCCGACA
The DNA here is from genome assembly GCF_900169375.1 of Brevibacterium sp. Mu109. Lineage (NCBI taxonomy): Bacteria > Bacillati > Actinomycetota > Actinomycetes > Micrococcales > Brevibacteriaceae > Brevibacterium > Brevibacterium sp. Mu109. The sequence continues at coordinate 152,314 of NZ_FXZF01000006.1, read as the reverse complement.
GACGATCCGACCGAGGACCCGACTGAGGACCCGACGGACGACCCGACCGAGGACCCCACCGAGGATCCGACAGACAATCCGACCGAGGACCCCACCGAGGACCCGACGGACGATCCGAGTGAGGACCCTTCGGAGGATCCGTCTGAAGATCCCTCGGAGGACCCGTCTGATGACCCGTCCGACGACGGCAGCGACGACGAGGGCGTGCAGATCGAGCTGAGCACGGACCAGGTCGAGGTCTCCGACTTCATCGACGCGGAGAAGGGCGTCGAGCTCTCCGTGACCGGCCTGTCCGAAGGCACCGAGGTCGAGTTCACGGTCGCCCCCACCTCGGATCAGAACGTCGAGGAGTCCGTGCTCTCCGCGACCGCCGGTGAGGACGGCGTGGCATCGACGATCGTCTACGGCACCAACACCGCGAACCCCGAGGACTACATCGGTGAGTACTCCGTCACGGTCCCCGGTCACGGTGAGGCTGCGAACGCGGGCTCCGAAGCGGACGCGCCGGAGGTCGCGTTCGAGGACCTGTCAGCTGAGTTCTCCGTCGTCGCAGACGGCGAGGGCGACGACGGTGAGGGCGGCTCCGACGACGGAGACAACGGCTCCGACGAGGGCGGCAGCGGTGACGGCGGCTCCGACGACGGGGGCAGCGGTGACGGCAGCGACGACGGCTCGGACGGCGGCGGCGATCTGCCCCGCACCGGCGCCTCGATCGGCGGGCTGTTCGCCGGCATCGGCGCGATCGCGGTGGGTGCGGGAGCGCTCTTCGCCTCGCGTCGTCGCCGCAGCTGATCCGTGCAGACCTGCGGTTGAGCCGCAGGTGAGCGTCGCGGCCTGACCCGCGACACGCGATCGGCACAGGCCGTGCAGGAGGCCGGGAGCCCACGGCTCCCGGCCTCCCCTGTGCCATATCGCGGATTCGACGAGAGCCGGACGAGTATCCGACGTCCGGTCCGATGCACGAGCACAGCGTGTCCCCGTCCGCTCGGGCGGGACTGAGACGAAGGAATGCAATGACGAGAACAGTTCCGCGCACGCATGCGCGGTGGCGAACCGGAGTGGCGATCGGTGCCGCCTCCGCCCTCGCCGTCGGAGGCGCGCTCATCGCCTCCCCCGGAATCGCACAGAACCTGCAGGTCGATGACGCGCTCTTCGACTGGCAGGTCAACGCGGAGTCCGGCGGTGCCGCGCCGCTCCCGGGCACGTGCCACTTCCTCGCAGCCGGGGAAGTCGGCGATACCGGGGGCACGAGCGGCTTCGACGAGTCCTACTACGCCGCCGAGTCCGGGAACACGACCATCGTGAAGCCGGATTCGGCCGGTGTCGACCACGTCGCGACGTGGGACGACAAGTGCCTCGACCCGAACGGGAACCCCACGCGGACCGCAGCCGACTCGACGTCGGGCAACCGCGTCCAGATCACCGGCGGGACCGGCACGGTCGACCCGGACACGGACACCGGGTACATCCAGTGGGACGGTTCGTGGTCGTTCGTCTACTACAGCGGCATGACCTATTGGACCGTCAACGATCCCCGCCTCGAGGTGGAGGACGGCCATGGCCGGATCGTCGGCACGTTCACCGGCTACGGGGCGTCGATGGAGGACCTCGGCAAGTGGGAGAGCCTGCCCGCCGTGGAGGGGACCGTCGCGGACTTCGCGGACGCGACCGTGGACCTCACCGAGGACGGCTTCACCGTCACGCCCGACTACCTGGGCGTGGAGACCGAGACCGGCGGCAGCGGTTTCGATCAGAATCGCACGGTCGCGGACTGGGGCTCCTTTCCGCAGGACTGGGTGGACTACAACATCCGCACGGGTCAGTCCGCCTACTGGTTCTCATCGGGCGGGATGTTCGACCCGAAGAAGCCGACGAAGCCGATCGACGTGACCTACACGGCGCACGAGATCGAGCTCGCCGCCCCGACGGGACTCGCGTCGTCCGACGTCACGCAGACCACGGCCTCGCTCGCGTGGGACGCGGTCGACTCCGCGGAGTCCTACGAGGTCGAGCACCGGGCCGGGGCCGGCGAGTGGGTCGCCTCCACGACGGAGGAGACGTCTGCGGTGCTCACCGACCTCATCGCGGACACGGAGTACCAGATCCGCGTGCGTGCGGTCGCCGGCGAGGCGACCTCTCCCTGGGCGACGGGGACCGTCGCGACCGAGGCCGAGCTCCGGCCGACCGTCGCGCACACGGTGACCGCGGCCTCGGCAGAGGACGGCCTGCAGGTCCTCCTCGAGGGCTCGGACTTCACCGTCGACCGCCTCCCGCCGAACTCCGCGGGGGTCGCTCCGAACCAGATGTCTTCCATCGGCTACGGGATCGTGCCGTCGTCGACGCCGGACCAGGCGGTCACGAACAGCACGGCCATGGGCTACGGCGCCTCCCTCCTCCGGTTCCTGACCGGCGGGGCGCTCGACGCGACCGTGTCCGTCCCTGCGGCCGGACTCGTCCCCGATGACTACGACATCGTCGTCTGGAACGCCACGCAGGGCGGGAGTGCTGCCAACGGTGCACTCCTCCACCGCGAGACGCTCGCGCTGACCGACGAGCAGCGCGAGGACCTCTTCGACGGAGCCGGACAGGGCGGCCCGGAGGAGATCGCGGGTCTCACGACCTCCGACGTCGGGGACACGTTCGCGACCCTGATGTGGGACCGCCTCGACACGACGGCGACGCGCGAGTTCACGTGGCGCGAGGTCGGCGGGGAGTTCGACCCGGCCCGGAAGCGCACCATCTCCGGATGGGGGACCTCGATGCAGCTCACCGGGCTCTCGCCCGATACCGAGTACGAGGTCGAGGCCCGGCTGAGCCTCGACGGGGCGGCCACGTGGACCCAGCCGCAGCGGCTGACGTTCCGCACCGTCGGCACCCTGCCCAGTGCCGAGGCCCCTGCACCGGTCGTCGAGTCGGTCACGGCCGACTCGGCGACGCTCAGCTGGGAGGCCGTCGAACATGCGGAGAACGGCTACCAGATCCGGTACGGAGAGATCGGCGGCAGCAGCGCGCGGACCCTCAACCGGTTCGACGACGTCACGCGGACGCTCACCGGCCTGACACCGGCGACCGAGTACTACGGCGAGGTCTACGGCATCTCCGACCGCGGCATCGAGGGCGCGCGCGGCCGCGTCGAGTTCACGACAGCGGAGGCCCCCGGAGAGCCCGGGCCCACAGAGGACCCGACCGAGGAGCCCACCGAGGACCCGACGGAGGAGCCGACCGAGGAGCCGACCGAGCAGCCGACCGAGGAACCGACCGAGGAACCGACGGAGGAACCGACGGACGAGCCGACCGAGGAACCGACGGACGAGCCGACCGAAGAACCGACGGAGGAACCGACCGAGCAGCCCACCGAGCAGCCGACGGAGGACCCGACCGACGAGCCCTCGGACGATCCCTCCGCGGGCCCGAGTGAGCAGCCGACCGAGGAGCCGGGCGAGCAGCCGACGGAGAACCCGTCGGACGAGCCGTCGCCGGACGCCACCGACGAACCGTCGGCCGACCCGTCGCACGAGCCCTCCGAGGAGCCCGGCGAGGCCCCCTCCGACGGTCCGTCGCAGGAGCCGGGCGGCCACCCGTCGGAGCAGCCCTCCGACGAACCCACGGACGGTCCGCCCGGGGTGCCGACGGAAGAACCGTCGGAGCACCCCGCGGACGATCCGGCCGAGGGTCCGAGAGGGGACTCGTCCGATGACTCCTCGGGCGATCCGACCGACGAGCCCTCGGACGACGGGGACTCCGGTCGCGAGGACTCCGGTGACGGTTCGACCGACGGGACCGACGACGGGTCCCACGACGGAGGCGGGAGCCTCCCGCGCACCGGATCCGACCTCGGCGTGCTCTTCGTCGGCATCGGTGCGGCAGTGCTGGGAGCGGCAGCGCTCACTGCGGCGCGTCGCCGCCGCGGCTGACGCAGCGCGTCCGCCGCATCCGCACGGAGGGGCCGGGAACCGCAGCGGCGGTCCCGGCCCCTCCGTGGCGCGCACGACCTCGGCGCGCACGACCTCGGCGCGCACGACCTCGGCGCGGGCCGGTCCGAACGTGTGCGAGCCCACCACGAGGGGCGCGCCGCGAAGCACATCCGTCTTGACGGGTGGGGCAGAATAGTCTGCGCGCCTGTCTCAGCAGGCGATCCCCTCACTACCCGGAAGCATCACCATGCTGTGGAAGCTCGTCCGGCACTACGGCAGGCCCTACACCGGGCATGTCGTTGCCGTCCTGGTGCTCCAGCTGGCCGCCACCCTGGCCACGCTGTATCTGCCCAGTCTCAATGCCGACATCATCGACAACGGCATCGCCACCGGCGACACCGACTACATCTGGCGGGTCGGCGGCATCATGCTCGCCGTGGCCATGCTGCAGGTGTTCACCGCGATCGCCGCCGTCTGGTTCGGCGCGCGCATGTCCATGTCGATCGGCCGCGACATCCGTCAGGCCGTCTACCTGCGCGTCGACCGGTTCTCCGCTGAGGAGATGGGGCGGTTCGGCGCACCCACACTCATCACCCGCGGCACGAACGACGTGCAGCAGGTGCAGATGGTCGTCCTCATGGCGCTGAACTTCATGGTGATGGCTCCGATCATGTCGATCGGCGGGATCGTCATGGCGATCCAGGAGGACCCCGGCCTGTCATGGCTGGTGTGGGTGTCGGTCCCGCTCCTGGTGGTCATCGTCGGTGTGCTCGCGAGCCGACTCATGCCGCTGTTCGAGCGGATGCAGCTGAACATCGACGACGTGAACGGCGTGATGCGCGAGCAGATCATCGGCATCCGCGTCGTCCGCGCGTTCGTGCGGGAGCGGCATGAGGCCGCACGCTTCACCGACGCCAACGCCGCACTCACCAGGACGTCGATCAGCATCGGCCGCCTGTTCGTGCTCATGGGCCCGATCATCACCCTGGTGCTGCATCTGGCCACCGCCGCAGTGCTGTGGTTCGGCGGTCTGCGCGTCGACGAGGGGCTCGTGGAGGTCGGCGCGCTCACCGCGTTCATGCAGTACCTCCTGCAGATCCTCATGGCCGTCATGATGGGCACCTTCATGTTCATGATGTTCCCGCGGGCGATCATCTCCGCGCGCCGTGTGGGGGAGGTGCTCACCACCACCGGATCGGTGCAGGAGCCGGCATCGCCCACGACGCCGCAGAGGCGTGACGGGACGGTCGAGTTCCGCGGCGTGTCCTTCGCGTACCCGGGTGCCGAAGCTCCGGTCCTCGACGACGTCTCCTTCACTGCCGAAGCGGGGAAGACCACTGCGATCATCGGTTCCACGGGGGCGGGCAAGACCACCCTGGTCAACCTGATCCCCCGTCTCTACGACGCGACCGCGGGCGAGGTCCTGGTCGACGGAGTGCCCGTCACCCAGTTGGCCCGGGAGACCCTCACCGACGCGGTCGGGCTGGTCCCGCAGAAGCCGTACCTGTTCTCCGGATCCATCGCGGAGAACCTCCGCTTCGGCGACCCCGAGGCCACCGACGGCCAGCTGTGGGCCGCGCTGGACATCGCCCAGGCGACCGATTTCGTCGCAGACCGGACGACCGGCGACGGCGAGGGCGCCCGCAGCGGCCTGGAGTCCTCGGTCTCGCAGGGAGGCACGAACGTCTCCGGCGGTCAGCGGCAGCGGCTGTGCATCGCCCGCGCTCTCGTGGCGAAGCCCCGCGTCTACCTGTTCGACGACTCCTTCTCCGCACTGGACGTCACGACCGACGCGAACCTCCGGGCGGCGCTGCCCGGCTACACCGACGGCGCCACCTCGATCATGGTCGCCCAGCGGGTGGCCTCGATCACAGAAGCGGACCAGATCCTCGTGCTGGATGAAGGGCGGATCGTCGGCCGCGGCACGCACGCTGAACTGCTCGAGTCATCGCTTACCTACCGAGAGATCGTTGATTCCCAGGTGAAGGCGGAGGAGGTGTCATGAGAACCGGCACGAACCGCCGCGAGCGGCCCGAGGACCTGTTCCCCGACGTCCGCAGGCCGGCCTACCGCTCCCGCGCCTCGGGATCGACCGATGGTCGGTCCAGGGACGTCGTGGTGTCCGAGGACGAGATCGCCGAACTCGAGGCCGGCGCGGCCTCCGGCGACGGAGGTTCCGCGCCGCGGAAGGCGAAGGCCTTCTGGCCGTCGCTGGGACGCCTGTTCGCGACCCTCACGGACCACAAGGCCGGGATCGCGATGGTGCTCCTCTTCGGCGCCGTCTCCACAGTGCTCTCCGTCTGGGCGCCCGCTGTGCTGGGCCAGGCGATGGACGTCATCTTCGACGGATGGCTGGACGGCTCCATCGACTTCGTCGCGCTGTCGGAGATGCTGTTCTTCGTGCTCGGCATGTACCTGGTGGCCTCCGTCTTCGATTGGCTGCAGGGCTTCGTCCTCAACGAGATCGTCATGCGAGTCGTCTACCGGCTGCGCCAGAAGATCGAGGCCAAGGTCAATCGGCTGCCGCTGAGCTACTTCGACACCCGCCAGCGCGGCGACCTGCTGTCGCGGACCACCAACGACGTCGACAATGTGCAGACAGCCATGCAGCAGGCCTTCGCGTCCCTGTTCTATGCGGTGCTCACCATCGTCGGCATCACGATCATGATGTTCGCCCTGTCCTGGCAGCTCGCCCTCATCGCGCTCGTGGCGCTCCCGATCGCCGCGCTCGTCGTGGGCCTCGTCGGATCGAAGTCGCAGAAGCTGTTCGCCGCGCAGTGGAAGAACACCGGACGCCTCAACGGCCATATCGAGGAGTCCTTCACCGGCCATGATCTCGTGACGGTCTTCGGCCGCCAGGAGGCGATGCGCGGGACGTTCGACGAGAGGAACGAGGACCTCTACGAAGCCTCATTCCGCGCTCAGTTCTACTCCGGGATGATCATGCCGATCATGCAGTGGGTGACGTATCTGGGTTACGTGGGCATCGCCCTGGTGGGTGGGCTGCGCGTGGCCTCTGGCCAGATGTCGTTGGGACAGGTCACTGCCTTCATCCAGTACTCGCGCGAGTTCAACGCGCCGCTGGGGGAGATGGCGGGCATGGCCAACATGCTCATCTCCGGTGTTGCATCGGCAGAGCGGATCTTCGAACTGCTCGATGCCGACGAGCAGGAGGAGGACCTGTCGCAGCAGGTTGCGGCAGGAGCGCTGGATCCGCATGGACCGCAGCCGGCCGAGCTGGAGCAGCCGGTGCAGGGCCGGGTGCAGTTCGAGCATGTGGCATTCTCATACACCTCGGAGAAGCCGCTCATCTCGGATCTGTCCATCGTGGCAGAGCCCGGTCAGACGGTCGCGATCGTCGGACCCACCGGTGCGGGCAAGACCACGCTCGTGAATCTGCTCATGCGCTTCTATGACATCGACGCGGGCCGGATCCTGCTGGACGGCGTCGACATCAGCAGGCTCGACCGCGGGGTGCTGCGCGGCCAGGTGGGGATGGTGCTGCAGGACGCAGTGCTGTTCGGCGGGACCATCCGGGACAACATCCGGTACGGGCGACTGGATGCCACGGACGACGAGGTCGCCATCGCTGCGAAGGCGACCTTCGTCGACCGCTTCGTGCAGACGCTGCCGGACGGCTACGACACGGAGGTCGAGGACGGCGGAGCGAACGTGTCCGCGGGCGAACGCCAGCTCATCACCATCGCTCGTGCGTTCCTCGCCCAGCCCGCCCTGCTCATCCTCGACGAGGCGACGTCGTCGGTCGACACCCGCACGGAGATGCTCGTGCAGGAGGCGATGGCCGCGCTGCGGACCGACCGCACGTCGTTCGTGATCGCCCATCGTCTGTCGACGATCCGCGACGCGGACACGATCCTCGTCATGGAGGACGGCGACATCGTCGAGCAGGGCGACCACGATCAGCTGCTGGCCGCCGAAGGCGCCTACCACCGCCTCTACATGTCCCAGTTCACGCAGGGCGTGGACATGGATGCAGAGGCGGCGGCCGCGGTCACTCCGACCGTCGACTGAGGGTCGTGCGCATCGCGTCGAGCACGGACGGGTCCTCGATCGTCGACGGGACGACCACGTCGGCCTCGCCGTCGGAGATCTGGCGCATCGTCTTCCGCAGGATCTTCCCCGACCGGGTCTTCGGCAGGGCATCGACGACGTCGACCCGCCTGAGGGCGGCGACGGGCCCCACCTCCCTGCGGACCAGCGCGACGAGCTCCTGGGGGACCATCTCCGGATCAGCGCTCGGCGACAGCACGACGAACGCACGGGGCGACTGTCCTGAGGTCTCATCGTGGACGCCGATGACCGCGCACTCGGTGACGGCCGGGTGCGAAGCGATCGCGGCCTCGAGCACGCCGGTGCTGAGGCGGTGCCCCGACACGTTGATGACGTCATCGGTGCGTCCCATGACGAAGACGTAGCCGTCCTCGTCGAGGTAGCCGGAGTCGCCTGTGAGGTACGTGCCCTCGAAGGTGGACAGGTAGGTGGAGACGAAGCGCTCGTCGTCGCCCCAGATGGACGCCATCGTTCCGGGAGGCAGAGGAAGGTCCGCGAGGATCAGCCCCTCCGTACCGGCGCGCACGTCGTTGCCGGCCGGATCGACGACGCGCAGGCGGTACCCCGGTGTCGGCACGGTCGGCGAGCCCGCCTTGAGCGGCAGGCGCTCGATCCCCAGCGGGTTCGCGGCGATCGGCCAGCCCGTCTCCGTCTGCCACCAGTTGTCGACGACCGGGATGTCCAGCCCGGTCGCTTCCGCCATGGTCGCCGTCGTCCACTCATAGGTGTCCGGATCGAGGCGCTCCCCCGCGAGGAACACGGCGCGGAGGGCGGAGAGGTCCGCGGCTCGCGCGTGCTCGGCGTCCGGGTCCTCCTTGCGGATGACCCGCATCGCCGTGGGCGCGGTGAAGAAGACGTTCACGTCGTGTTGGTCCATGACGCGGTAGAACGCGCTGGCGTCGGGAGTGCCGACGGGCTTGCCCTCGTAGAGGACGGTGGTGACCCCGGCGAGGAGGGGCGCGTAGACGATGTAGGAGTGCCCGACGACCCAGCCGACGTCCGACGCGGTGAACATCGTGTCTCCGGGCTGCAAGCCGAAGAGATTGCCCATCGACCACTGCAGGGCGACCGCATAGCCGCCGGCATCGCGCAGGATGCCCTTGGGCCTGCCGGTCGTCCCGGACGTGTAGAGCACGTAGAGCGGGTCTGTCGCCTGCACGGGCACCGGTGCGATCCCGTCAGGCGTGGAGGCCATCAGGTCGGCGTAGTCGAGGTCGAAGCCCTCCTGCAGCTCCGCGCGATGCTGCTCTCGCTGGACGACGACGCTGAAGTCCGGCCGGGCGGTGGCGATCCGCAGGGCCTCGTCGAGCAGGGGCTTGTACTCGATGATGCGGGTCTTCTCGATGCCGCAGGAGGAGCTGATGACGGCCTTGGGCTGCAGGTCGTCGATGCGCACCGCGAGCTCGTTGGCGGCGAAGCCGCCGAACACGACCGAATGCACTGCGCCCAGCCGCGCGCACGCGAGCATCGCGATGGTGGCTTCCGGCACCATGGGCATGTAGATGACCACGCGGTCGCCCTTCGTGACTCCGCGATCGGCGAGTGCCCTGGCGAAGCGGGAGACTTCGTCGCGGAGCACTGCGAACGTGTACTCGCGCACCGTGTCCGTCACGGGGGAGTCGTAGACGAGCGCCACGCGGTCGCCGCTGCCCATCTCCACGTGCCGGTCGAGCGCGTTCGCGCAGACGTTGAGGGTCCCATCGGGGAACCACCGGTAGATGGGCGCGTTCTCCTCGTCGAGCGCGCGTGTGGGCGGCGTGACCCAGTCGATCGCCTGCGCGGCACCCAGCCAGAAGGCGTGGGGGTCATCTGCGGCGTCTCGTGCGACCTCGGCGTAGGTGCGCGGCTCTTCGTCGTGTCCTGCGGGAGTGCTCTGCATCATGTTCTCACTGTACGCCGGGCTCTTCCGCGAGTGGTGCGCATCACGTTGCACGGCCGCTGTGGGGTCCGCTGCCGCGGGAGGCGTCGGAAGCGCGGCCGAATACTGTTGTCTGAGACGGGTCGAGCCTCTAGTCTTATGGCATCAGCAACACTGAACGATCGTTCAAGGGAGAGCGACCACGATGATGCAGAATCCGCAGCGGGCCGTCCGCACCGCAGTGCCCACAGAGGTGTCCTCCGGGACCACAGCGACGGCAGCGACAGCGCTCGATGCCCTGACCCCCGAAGAGCAGCTGGCAGCCAGTCGACGACTGCACTGGATGAACATGCTCAGCCTGCACGCGCACAGTCGCACCGATGCCGTCGCGCTCACGGGGGCGGACGGTGCCGTGACCTGGGGGCAGCTCGATGCTCGCGTGAGCGCAGTCGCCGCTGACCTGCAGGAGCGCGGAATCGTCCCAGGTGACCGCGTCTTCATCCTCAGTCTCAACAGCGTCGCCTACGCGACGGCGCTGCTTGCGATCAACTCCGTGGGCGGGATCGCTGTGCCGCTCAACATCCGGTCGATCGCTGCTGAAGTCGACTACCTCGTCACTGACAGCGGGGCGAAGGTGGGATTCGCGGACCCGATGGGTGCGGGGATCCTCGCGGACGCTCCCGAGGCGGGTCAGATCCCCCTCATCGGCTTCGGCAAGCAGTTCGAGCAGATCGCATCGTCCGGGAAGGCGCACCGCTTCGTCGATGTCGCCGAGACGGACACCGCTCTCATCGTCTACACCTCGGGCACGACGTCGGCGCCCAAGGGCGTGATGCTCACGCACCTGAACTTCGCGGCCCAGGCGATCAACACGAATCGCCTGGGACCGGCCGGGACGGAGGACGAGGTGGCGATGATCGTCGTCCCGCTGTTCCACATCGCAGGGCTCGGCTTCCTCTACCCCACGTTCTTCAACGGCACGAAGGTCGTCATCGCGCCGCCGCAGGTCCTCATGAAGATGGAGGCGCTGGCGGACCTCATCGAATCGGAGCGGGTGTCGAAGCTGTTCCTCGTGCCCACGCTGTGGCAGGCGCTGTGCTCCCTGCCGGGCATCCGAGAGCGGAACCTGCCGCTCGATGCGATCTCGTGGGGCGCATCGCCGGCCAGCCGGGAGACTCTCCAGCTCATGGCCGACACGTTCCCGAACGCGATCATCTCCGCGGCCTTCGGCCAGACGGAGATGGCGCCCACGACCTGTGCGCTGACCGGTGACGACTCGTTCCGGAAGATGGGATCGGTGGGCAAGCCGATCGGCATGGTCGCCGCGCGAGTGGTCGATGCGATGGGCGAGGACGTAGCACCGGGGGAGACGGGAGAGATCGTCTACCGCGGACCGGGCTATATGCAGGGCTACTGGAACAAGCCGGAGCAGACCACGGAATCGTCGGCGGGCGGATGGTTCCACTCCGGCGACCTCGTGCGGGTGGACGAGGACGGCTTCCACTACGTGGTCGACCGTGCGAAGGACATCATCATCTCCGGTGGCGAGAACATCTCCTCCGTCGAAGTCGAGCAGGCCGTCGCCGCGCACCCGAAGGTCGCGGACGCGAGCGTGATCGGCGTCCCGGACGCAAAGTGGGTCGAGACCCCCCTGGCGATCGTGGCCGCGGCGGATCCGGCGGATCCGCCCACTCTCGAGGAGATCCAGGCCTTCATCTCCGACCGGATCGCTTCGTTCAAGAAGCCCACCAGGCTCGAGGTCGTCGCAGAACTGCCCCGCAACGCCTCCGGCAAGCTGCAGAAGCACCTGCTCCGCAAGGAGTTCATCCCGGAGGGCTGATCCCGGCTCCCTGTCCCCGATCCGCGAAACTCCGGCCGCGTGTTCCAGACGCCGTGTTCTGGCACGGTGTCTGGAGCACTCAGCCGGCGTGTGAGCGGGAGATACGACCAGATCCGCCGCATCGTGGGGCAGGGGCACGCGCTCGGCGGCGCGATCGTCCTCGTCCTCGTCCTGCTTCGTCGCCAGCGTTGTCGAGGCGTCGAGCCCGGCGCTGGGGATGACGAGCGAAGCCGCTTCGGACGCCAGGGCGGTATGGGCGGACATGAATGAATGGGCCCACATGGACGAGCGGTGATGCGAGCATGACGGTGCGCGTGTCGCAGCAGGCGAGCGTATCAGCGATGGCGACCGACTGAGCAGGGACGCACCCGCCATTGTCGTGTGGGTGCCGTGTGCGCCCGGCGGGTTGTCGGCGGACGGGGGTGGGGCGGCTCCGGTGTGCGCAGAAGACACTCGATCTCCTCATGGGGGCCGGGCATGGACCGTGTGGTCGATGCCGTTCTCCCAGCGGTCACGACCCGGGCGCATCAGCTGGGACGGTGGGGGAGGGACCCGCGTTGATAGCTGATTGAACGATCGTTCCAACTCTTGAAAGTGGATGCTGCCTGCATTAGTGTTCTGTACCACGGCAGTCTTGCCGAACGATCGGTCAGTATCTCGACGTAGAGATACTCGCGGATCAGCCTCTCCAGCGGTTCACCGATGGCAACGGTTCGTTGCTCCATCGGCAAATGACCGACGGGTCCCGTTCCGACCGCATTCAACGAAGAGTGGAGAACTCATTGCACACCCCTATCACGCGCACGCTCGCCGTCCTCAGCGTCGTCGCACTCACCGGTCTCGCCGGCTGTGCCGGCTCAGCGGGGTCCGCGACCGCGGAGTCGGAGTCCGGAGCGGGCGTCGACTTCGGAGCGTCGCCCGAGGAGTATCAGGAAGCGCTCGCTGACATGGAGCCGGTCACCCTGACGTACCAGCCCGGCGCTCAGTCGGCTCAGGGCCACACGGGTGAGGCCGAACAGGGCTTCATCGATCACGTCGCAGAGATGTCCGGCGGCAAGGTCACCCTCGACCCGGTGTGGGGACAGGCGATCGCTGCGTTCGATGAGGTCACGGAAGCCGCGGCGGACGGTCGCATCGACATCGGAGTCGAGATCCCGATCTACACTCCCAGCAAGTACGAGGCGGTCAATGAGCTGATCAACCTCGCACCGGGGCCGCCTGCGAGTCCCTATGTCACGGAGGTCTCCACGACGGCCGCGATGATGGAAGTCGCCTGGAACACTCCGGAGATCATGGACAACTACGAGTCCATGGGTGTGAGCGTCCTGCGTCCCGTGATGTTCGAGACCTCGAATGCGCTCATGTGCGCAGAGCCGGTGACGAGCCTCGACGACTTCTCGGGCAAGCAGATCCGGGTGGGCTCCGCAGCGGACCTCGCGATCGTGGAGAGCATGGGAGGGTCGCCCGTGTCGATGCCGTTCGTGGAAGCCTACGAGGCACTCCAGCGCAATACCATTGACTGCACTCTGGGCGGCATGAGGATCGGCGCCGAATACGGCTTCCTCGAGGTCGCGCCGCACGTGACGCTGCCGTCCGATGCGGCGTGGGGTCGCAGCCCGACCGCTGTGGTGGCCGGTCCCGGATATCAGGAGCTGCCGCTGGCGGCGCAGCAGGTGATCTTCGATGCCTACGCGCAGAGCAATGCGCGGAGCCTGGAGGCGTCAGTGGCCTTCAACGCGGACGCCGTCGACATGATCGGGGAGAACGGCGGAGAGATCCGACGGCTCGGCGACGACGGGGAGGAAGCGCTGTCCGGTGCGATCGACGACCTCCGCGCGGAGACCGTCGGGTCGACTGCGCTGGACGGCGAAGACGTGTCGAACCGTCTTGACGAGGCCTATGACAAGTGGCTCGCGATCGCTGAGGAGGAGGGCCACGTGGACACCGGCGACTACGTCGGGTTCGCAGAGGACTTCGCCTCCGAGCCGGTGGACCTCAGCACCTACGGCGAGCGGATGTTCGAGGAGATCTACCTGCCGCATCGCCCGAGCTGAGCACTCAGACCAGCACTCAGATCCGCGAAACGCCGGTTGCGTGTTCGAGACACCGCGCTAGAACACGGTGTCTCGAACACGCAACCGGCGACTCGTCGGGAGGTGCACTCGTCGCTAGGCGCACCCGGCAGGAGACGCACTCGGCGGTTCGGCAGGAGGCGCACTCGGCAGGAGACGCACCTGTCAGACGGTCACGCCGCCGTAGTGCTCCGCCAGCCTCGCGAAGCCCTCCTCCATGGAGACGCGCGGCGTCCACTGGAGGACCTCGCGCGTGCGGCGCTGGTCGAACCAGTGCGCCGTCGACAGCTGCTCCGCGAGGAACCGGGTGAGCGGCGGCTCCCCGTCTCCCGCGTCCTTGGCGGACTGGGGCAGGCGGGTCCAGATCGCCTCGACGGCGGTGCCCGCAGACAGCCCGACTCCGGTCGGCACGCGCAGCACGGGAGGCTGTGCCCCGCCCGCCACGGCCAGACGGCTCAGCAGCTCACCGATCATGCGCGGCTGCCCGTTCGTCACGACCAGCGCCTCGCCGTGCACGCGCTCCAGCGCCGGGAGCGCCGCGAGGATCGCATCGACGGCGTTCTCCACGTACAGCATGTCGACGAGCGCGGCCCCGTCGCCCAGGATCGGCATCCGTCCCGCACGCGCGCGGTCGATGATCCGCTCCGTGAGCTGGGTGTCGCCGGGTCCGAACATGAGGTGCGGGCGCAGCGCGAGCACCCGGAAGTCGTCCGTGTCAGCGTCCAGAGCCAGGAGCTCACCGGCCGCCTTGGTCCGCGCGTAGTCGCCCCGCGCACGGGCGGGACTGGCAGGGCTCGCCCCGTCGCCCATGAGTGCCGATCCCGCATGCGCGACCGACGGCGAGGAAATGTGAACCCAGCGCGTCACCCCCGCCTGCTTCGAGGCGGTCAGCAGAGTGCGCGTGCCCTCGATGTTGACCGCGTCGAACTCGGCCGGATCGCCGGCCATCGACACCTTCGCGGCCAGGTGGATCACCGCGTCGACCGACGGCAGCTCCGCCCCGCCGCTCAGGGCATCGCCGACCGCACCGGCGTCTGTGACTGACCCCTGGACGTCGCGCGCCCCGTCGACCCCGGAGGGCCTGCGCTGCAGCGTCGTCACGGTGTGCCCGAGCTCGACGAGCCCGCGGGCCACCGAGGACCCCAGGAGGCCCGAGGCCCCGGTCACCAGTACGTGCATCGGCTCGTCTGCCGCAGGAGAGTTCGTCACGGGGTGCCCGCCTTTCCTCCGGCCAGCACGCGTTCAGCCCAGCGGGCCAGGCGGGTCCGGTCGATCTTCGAGTTGTGGCGGATATCGGTGGGGAACGTCTTCGTCACGAGCACCGCCGCGACGTCGGCACCGGTCCTCTCCGCGACGATGTCGCGGACCAGTGTGTTCAGCGCGAGCGACGCGGGCCCCTCCTTCACCTGCGCGGCGACGTCAGCAGACGGCTCCACGATGATGACGAGCGCCTGCGTGCCGGCCGGGCCCACGCCCACGGCCGCTGAGCGGTAGACGTGGGGCAGGGTGTCGACGACGGCCTCGGGCCCACCGGGTCCCAGCGGTCCCGCGGGAGGTGTGATGAGGTGCTGGACGCGGCCCTCGAGCCACACCCGCCCTGAGACGTCGATGTGGCCGATGTCGTTCGTGCGGTGCCACAGGAGCCCGTCGACGGTGTCCCGGGCGGCCTCGCGATCCGTCTTCCACAGTCGGTCGTAGCCCGCCTTGGAATGCGCGGCGTGGACGACGAACTCGCCCAGGATCCCGCGTGCCTCCGCACCTTCGAGCAGCTGCTCCGACGGGGTGCCAGATGCGTCGATGGGAGCCAGGGCCACCCGCACGCCGTCCACCGGACGGCCGACGCACACGCCCTGGGCGCCTCCCTGGGCGCCGCCCTGGCCGCCACCGCTGTCCGCCAGTGCGTCCGCGACCTCGGCCCGTTCGATGTCCGTGAGCAGCAGGCCCTCGGTCATGCCGTAGGGGGAGCGGATCGCCGCGTTCGGGAACAGGCCCGCGAGCTCGTCCATGAGGGCCAGCGGCACGGGTGCGCCGGCGGACAGGGCGAGCGTGATGCGGGACAGCGACTCGCGCTGGACGGCCGTGAGCTCATGCGCCGTCGCGACGATGTTGTGGTACGCCGCCGGCGAGGCGAAGACCATCGTCGCCTCCCCGTCGATGACGGCGTTCGCCAGCGCGTTCGCGGTGAGCGTGCGCGGCTTGGTCACCTCCATGTCCGGAGTGATCGACACGGTCGAGATGCCCGGCCCCAGCAGGGCGAAAGGCGCGAACCCGGCGACCAGCGAGGTCCCCGGACGCACCTGGAAGAAGTCCCTCAGCACGCCCATGAGCGCGGCCATCCGAGCGTGCGTGTACCGCACGCCCTTGGCCGGACCCGTGGATCCGGAGGTGAAGAGGATGGCAGCGTCCGCGTCCGGGTCCGGCAGGGGGACCCGGTCCGGTGAGACGACAGTGCCCGAGGCGGAGGCCGGGGTGCCGTCCGCAACGAGTTCCTCGATGCTCGTCTCCACATCCAGGAGGCGACGCTGGACAGCGCCCATCGCGTCGACGCTGATGCGGCGGCCGGGCCAGCCGGCGACGCGCGAGAGGGTGAGGCCGGGGACGGCGCCGATGATCCACTGCGGATCCGCTGACTTCACCGCGCGTGTCATGCCCTTCGGCCCCAGGCCGGCGTCCGCGACGACGGCGACGCCGCCGGCGCGCAGGACCGCGTACAGCACGATCGTGAGGTCGTTGCCCGGAGGCACGAGCATCGAGACGCGATCACCGGGCTGCAGGCCGAGGTCGTGGAGACCCTCCGCGATCGCACGGACCCGATCGTTCACCTCGCGCCAGGTGAGCTTCGCAGGCGGATTCTGAGACATGTCGACGCTGGCCAGAGCGTCGGAGGCGGCATTCTCCTCGAGCGCGGTGAACATGAAGCGCTGCGCGGCGGCCGCAGACTGGTCTGCGACTGCGGACGAGGAGGCCGACGAAGCAGCCGAGGCTCCGGCGCCGACCGCAGCGGCCGGTGCCGTGTCGGCGGACGAGTCTGTGGCCTCGGCGGCGGTGGCCTGGACGGTGTCGCCGCCAGCAGTGCCGTCGGGGAACTGCTGGGCGAGCCAGTCCAGGGCGACGCCGTGCATGTCCTCCTGCTCGCTGAGCATGTGACCGGACTTCTCGAACCGGTGCAGGTCAGCCTGCGGCAGGCGCTGGCGCAGGTCGCGCAGGAACCGCTCGATGAACACGGGGTCCTTGGGGCCCCACAGGATGAGGGCGGGCTTGCTCAAGCCTGCGATGTCCTCGCCCAGCTGCACGAGCTCCGAGTACGACGGGTGCGTGTCCGGATGCGGGATGTCCGCGACGAATCCGCCGATCCCGCCGCGACGGGAGGCCGAGAGGTAGGGAGCGCGGAATCCGGCCCGGGCGGCCGGCGACAGCGAGTCGCCCGCCAGTGCCAGGGTGGCCCGGAGGAACAGGTCCGTGTGCACCGTGGAGGTGGGCAGCGCCGGACCCGCGAGAACGGCGGTGAGCGACGCGGGCAGAGGCTTGTCCGCCGCCTGGTGCACCGCGGTGTTGAGTGTGATCGCCGCAGCGACGCGGTCCTGGTTGCGAGCGGCCCACGTGAGCGAGATGATCCCGCCCCAGTCATGGCCGATCGTCACGACCTGGTGGGATTCGCCCTCCGCCAGCAGTGCTGTCACGACGGCATCGAAGTCGGCGACCCGGTCGGCGATCCGGCGGATGCCCGCGTCGGCCGGGCGCGGTGCGCGGTCGTGGGGGAGGCGCTCGGAGAAGCCCATGTCCAGGTGGTCCGGGGCGATGACGCGCCAGCCGCGTTCGAACGCCTCGGCTGCCAGGTGCCGCCACAGGTAGGACCAGGTGGGGTTGCCGTGCGCGGCGACGATGGTGCCGACGGGGGCAGTGCCGGCCGCCTGCAGAGCGGGTCCGGTGTCCAGGACGTGAAAGGTGCGGGGGCCGTCGAGGGTGTCGACGGTGAGGAGTCGCGACCACGCCGGGTCGAGTCCGTCGAGAGGAGCGCCCACGGCCTCGTGCGGCAGCTGTGCCTCTGCTGCCGGGATCCCCGATCGGGAAGACGACGGGGGGACTGGGCGCGGATTGGGCAGGCCGGGGAGGCCGCTGCGGGTGGAGGGGCCGGAGGCGCTCGGGTTCATGGAGAGGTCACCACTCGATCTCTGTCAGGGCGGCGTTGAGGCCGCTGCCCACGCCGATGGTGAGGACGCTGTCGCCCTTCTGCAGCGTCTCCGCCTGCCGCGCGAGCGTGATCGGCAGGGCTGCGGGGCCCACGTTGCCGAGCGTGGGGAAGCTGAGGGGAACGCGGTCCACCGGCAGGTCGAGTGCCTTGACCAGTGCGTTCGTGTGGCTGGAGGACACCTGGTGCGTGACGTAGCTGGTCATGTCAGTCCAGTCCCAGCCGTCCTGCGCGGCATCCGTCCAGGCGTCCATGACGAGGCCGACGCCGTTGTCCATGAGGGCCTTGGAGTCGGTGTACATGCCGTCCCAGCCGCCCACGCACAGTTCGTGGTTCCAGGTGGCCGCGCGGGTGACTCCACCCTTGATCCGGTGGCCCTCCGGGTGCGCGTCTGCGCGTCCCAGGACGGCGCCGACCGCTCCGGAGCCAAGAGTCAGCGACGCGAACTCCTCGAGGTACTCGGCGCGCGTGATCCCCTCGCGGTGGAGGTGGCGGACGGTGTTCTCCCGCAGGCGGGAGGTCTCCTCTGCCGCGACGACCATCGCGTAGTCGATCTGGCCGGCGTCGATGAGTGTTGCCGCCATCGTCATGCCGTTGACGAAGCCCAGGCACGCGTTCGTGATGTCGAAGTTCATCGCCTGAGTGCCCAGTCCCAGCTCGTTGTGGACGGACACCGCGACGGACGGCTCCAACGAGGCGCGGGACACGGAGCCGTTGATCAACAGCCCGATCTGCTCGCGTTCGATGCCCGCCTGCTCCAGTGCCAGGCGACCGGCTTCCGCGCTTCCCTTGATGAAGCCGTCCGGGGTGTCCCACTGGCGGCGGGATTCGACGCCCGCGACGCGCTGGAACAGTCCGGTGGGCAGCCCCAGCTTCGTGAGCACATCGCCGAGCTCCGCATCGAGCTCGTCGGAGGTGACCACGACGGGTGCCTCGACCTCTGCGATTCCCAGGAGCGCGACGTTCTGGTGCCGGAAGGTGGTGTTGCCGTTCATCTGGTTCATGCCGTTCAAGAGGTCCGTTCCGTGTCGGGTCTGTGCTGAGCGGCCCGAGGGGTGTGCTTCCGGTGCTGATCGCGACGGTGCTGCGACCAGCGAGGACGCCGGGGCCGAGGGGCAACGGCTGTGCTCCGGCCGGCGGGGGAGAGGGGTGCTGCTGAAGCACGGTCGGCTGAAACGAGGTCGTGGCCCGGATACATCTTAGTATCCGGGAGGTCGTTCACGTTTCAGCGGTCTATCAGGTGTGACCGGACGAACAGCTGGGCGCCGTCTGCAGCCCCGATCTCAGCCGGGTCCTCAGCCCTCGTCGAGGTCGGTCAGCAGGCCCAGCACCCGATCCCACATGAGGTCTGCCGATTCCTTCACATAGTCCGGCTTCGTCGGATCTGCGAACAGGTGCGAGGCGCCCGGGTACAGGTAGTGCTCCGTGCGTGCCCCGGCGCGAGCCGCGGAGCGGAGCAGGTGCTCCGGCATGCCCTCATCGATCCAGGGGTCATCGACCGAGTAGTGCATCTGCAGGGCGCAGTCCGCGGGCCACTCGACCGGCTTGGCCTCACCGCCGGCGTGGAGGAGGACGGCCGCCCGCACGCGGAGGTCCTTCTTCCCCAGCCGCTGAGCCATCGCGGAGCCCAGGGAGATCCCCGCGGCGACGACGGGGCCCTCGATGTCCTCGATAGCCTCATTCACGCGGTCGACCAGCGTGCGGAAGCCGACCTCATCGCGGTAGGCGATGCCCTGCTCCGCCGAATCGAAGGTGCGTCCGTCGTAGTAGTCGGGGGTCGTGACGGTGTGGCCGGCGTCGCGCAGCGTCTGGGCCATCGCGTGGACGCCGTCGTCCAGGCCGACTGCGGAGTGGAAGAAGAGGATGTGGCTCATGCCACCATCCGACCACAGGTAGCGGCGGAGGTCCACTGAGATGATGCGCACCGAGCCGAGGTCCGATGGGTCGAGGTCCGCGGCATCGTCATCCGCCGAGGTCTAGGCTCGGTCGCGTGGATATCGGCATCGTGGTGATCGCTTTCCTCGCCGTCCTGGTCGGCGCGACGCTGCAGCGTCTGTCCGGCACCGGCGTCGGGCTGGTCGTCGCGCCCTGCCTCGCGCTGGCCATGGGGCCGCACGTGGGGGTGTTCGTCGCGAACTCGACGACGGTCGTGTCCGGATTCCTCATCATGTTCGCAGTGCTGAAGGACGTCGACTGGCGGCGCTGGGGCGTGTTCGCCGGCGTGGGGATCGTGGGTGCGCTGCCCGGGGCGCTGCTGGTGCGCGAGCTGTCTGCGGGGTGGCTCGACGTCATGATCGGCGGCGTCGTCCTCGTCGCGCTCGTCCTGACCTTCTCCGTGCCGCGGGTGCCGCACGTGACGGGCAGGCGCCTGCCCGTCCTCACCGCAGCGGCGGGTGCGGCGGGAGGGTTTCTGAACACGGCCTCGGGCGTGGCCGCTCCCGCGATGGTGATGTACTCCCAGTTCACACGCTGGCCGCAGCGGGACTTCGCGGCGACGATGCAGCCGACCTTCATGATGTTCGGCCTCACGTCCGTCCTCATGAAGCTGTTCACGGGGGCGACGACGGTGGAGCAGCTGCCGCATGCGGGGCTGTTCGGTGCGATCGTCCTGGCGGTCATCGCGGGCATCCGGTTGGGCGGGCTGCTGGCGCGGAGGGTGAGCGCGGGCAGTGCTCGGCGGGTGGCGATCGCACTCGCGGGAGCGGGGGCGCTCAGTGCGCTGGTGCGTGGAGTGCTCGCCCTCGTGGGATGAGCAGGTCAGTGATGTGAGCCGGTCAGTTGTGCGGTGGACGACCGGGCGGTCGATCCGGGGTGCTCAGCTGACGGTCGCGGACTCCACCGCGCCGAGCATGGCGAGGAGCGCTGCGAACACCGCCGCGATCGCCGCGAACAGCACGATGTAGACGACGATGACGAGTACGATCTGCGCGATGATGATGCAGACGGTCACCCAGATCGCCATCGTCCTGTTCTGCTCGTAGCCGGCGAGCGGCCGTCCCAGCGAATCCCGCATGGCCCCGGCCAGGATCATGATGAGGTCGATGAGGGCCCAGATGCCGAACCCGCCGCCGGTGAGGAGCTTGACGACGCCCAGGCCGGGCTGCCCCAGGTAGAAGCGGTCGATTCCCCACCCGCCCAGGAAGAGGGAGAGCAGCCACGTGGTGACGAATGACTTCAGCGGCGTGGCGTACGGGGTGTACCCGCTCGGGGCGCCGCCCGTCCCGTGCTGGGCATACGCCGAGTGTCCGTAGCTGGTCTGCGGGATGGAGGCGAGTGCCTGGTGCTGGGCCTGGGGGTGCTGAGGCTGGGGCTGGTGCTGCTGGGGTCCCCTCGCCTGTGCCCCGTAGTGGATCGTGCCCTGCGGGCCGGTGCCGCGACCTGCCGCGTACGGACCGGAGCCGAACTGCTGCTGCTGGCTCATGGGGACTCCCTGGGGTGTGTGCGAGTGGGGCTGTGCACCTATCGAACCACACGGGGACGCCGGAACGGGAGGGTGCGCTGTTGCAGGGCCGCAACACGCACGCCGCCGAGGCCGTGGGGCCGGGTAGTGTGATCTGCGACTCGACCTGAAGGAGACACCATGTCAGACACTGTCGTCCCCGCGCCGGACTCCTCCGCCGCGATGCCGCTCGGGACCGTGCGGGTGGAGCGGTACGGTCCCGTCGCGCACGTCGTGCTCGACCGGCCGGACTCGCTCAACTCGATCACGCCGGACATGTTCTACGACCTGCTGGACGCCGGTCGCGGCCTCATGGCGGACGAGGGTGTGAACGCCATCGTCATGCGGGGCGAGGGACGCGCCTTCTGCGCCGGGCTGGACATGGGGCAGTTCAAGAGGATCCTCGAGGGGACCATGGCCGGGACGCCGATCGATATGCCGGGGGCGTCTGCGGCGCTCGCCCAGCAGGCGGTCGAGGTGTGGTCGCTGGTGCCGGTGCCCGTCATCGCTGCGATCCACGGGCCCGCGCTGGGCGGCGGCTTCCAGTTCGCACTGGGAGCAGACATCCGCATCAGCACACCGGATGCCTCCCTGTCCGCGATGGAGATCGCGTGGGGCATCATCCCGGACATGATGGGCACGCAGCTGCTGCCCCGGCTCATCGGGCCGTCGCGTGCCAAGCAGCTGATCTTCACGGCGGAGACGATCACCGGTGAGCGGGCACTCGAGTGGGGCATCGTCGATGAGCTCGCGGAGGATTCCCTGGGGCGTGCGCACGAGCTCGCCGTGGAGATCGCGGACAAGTCCCGCTCCGCGCTCGTGTGGTCGAAGAAGCTGATCGACATGGCGGACACCGCGAGCCTCGAGGAGGGGCTCGCGGCGGAGCAGCAGGCGCTGAGCGAGCTGCGCGGCACTGACGAGCAGAAGCTCGCCGTGCAGAAGCGCATGGAGGTCCTCGCAGCGCGGAAGGCCGCCAAGCAGGGGTGACCGGGGCAGCGGTGGCCTGGGCGGCGGTGACCGGACGGCGGTGACCTGAGCTGGGGCCTCGGCGGGCGTGACGTGAACCGGGGCCACAGTGGCGGTGACCAGAGCTGGGGACCCGGTGGGGCCTCGGCAGGGGCGCGCGAGGGCTCAGATGCGGTCGGCGCGTCCGATGCGGGAGGGGACCAGCGCCTCGACGATGGAGGCGACCGAGTCGCCCAGCGCCCGCTTCTGCTCCTCGTCCAGCCCGTCGAAGACGTAGTTCCGGACCGCCTCGACGTGACCGGGTGCGGCCGCGACGACGCGGTCGTACCCGGCGTCGGTGAGGACGGCGAGGGTGTAGCGGCCGTCCACGGGGTCGGGGGTGCGGCGGACGAGCCCCGCCTTCTCCATGCGGGATACGACCCGCGACAGGTGCGAGAGCGTCATGTTCGTGACCGCTGCCAGCTCGCTCATGCGGAGAGTGCGGTCCGGGGCCATGGAGATCTGGGACAGCGAGTGGTACTCGACGAGGCTCATGCCGGCGTCGCGGCGCAGCTGGGCGTCCAAGCGGGACGGCAGCCACACGGTCATCGTCCACACCGACAGCCACGTCGAGGATTCGTCCGGCTCCAGCCAGCGGGTCTCATCGCGATTCGCCATAGCCTCACAGTATCAATTGCTTGATGTGGAAACTGCCGGGTGTCGTGGCTCACCTGCTGAGAAGTCGGTGTCCGAGTGGCCGCACGGCACGTAGCGTGGGAGGTGCGCCGGGGACGGCGCGGGAAGCGCCCCGTGCAGGGCGGTGAGTCTGTGACTGTGAGGAGCGGAATCGTGGCGAAGAAGATCTACGCATCATTCGGAGTGGACATCGACGCCGTCAGCGGGTGGCTGGGCTCGTACGGCGGTGAGGACTCGATCAACGACATCCAGCGCGGGATCTACGCCGGAGAGCTGGGTGTTCCGCGGCTGCTGAAGACGTTCCAGCGTGAGGACATCCGGGCGACGTGGTTCGTTCCGGGGCATTCGGCGGAGACGTTCCCCGACCAGCTGAAGATGATCGTCGACGCGGGCCACGAGGTCGGCGCGCACGGCTACTCGCACGAGAACCCCAAGGACATGACCGCGCAGCAGGAGAGGGACGTGCTGGAGCGATCCGTCGAGGTGCTCACGAAGGCCACCGGCTCCGCCCCGCGCGGGTACGTCGCACCGTGGTGGGAGATGTCCCCGCGGACCGCCGGCCTGCTGCAGGAGTTCGGCTTCGCCTACGACCACTCCCAGTCCCACGCCGACTTCGTCCCGTACTACGTGCGACTCGGCGAGACATGGACGAACATCGACTACTCGAAGGACGCGGCGGAGTGGATGAAGCCGCTGGTGTTCGGCGACTCGATCGACATGGTCGAGATCGCGGCGAACTGGTACGTCGATGACCTCCCGCCGATGATGTTCATCAAGGCCAGCGCGAACTCCCACGGCTTCGTGAACCCTCGCGACATCGAGCAGCTGTGGAAGGACCAGTTCGACTGGGTCTACCGCGAGCTGGACTACGGCGTCTTCCCGATCACGATCCACCCGGACGTGGCGGGCCGCCCCCAGGTGCTGCTGATGCTCGAGCGGCTGATCGAGTACATCGGCGGCCATGAGGGCGTCGAATGGGTGACCATGGGCGAGATCGCCGACGACTTCCGGAAGCGCTACCCGTTCGAGAGCGCAGAGCGTCCGCCGATGTACTGACGGCCTGCGGAGGCAGTGGACGACGATCGAAAGGGGAGCGGAGGCGACGTGGTGGACGAGACGGGGACTGAGGTGGTGCGGCTGGGTCCGCACACGGTGCAGCTGAGGCCGGAGAACGGCGGGAAGTATCCGTACGGGAATCCGCTCGTCGTGCAGGGAGCGGAGCGCACGGCGATGCTCGACGCCTGCCTCCATGCGGCGCCGGTCGACGTCGACCTCCTGCTCATCAGCCACTACCACGAGGACCACACGGTCGCTGCGGGCCGATGCGCGGGTGAGGTGTGGGTCCACGAGCGCGATGCGGAGGCCGTGCGCTCCGAGACGGAGTTCGCACAGGCGATGGCGGTTCCGGCGTCCCAGATGGACAGAATGCGCGAGGAGTTCCGCTGGTCACCCGTCCCGAGCGCCCAGGCGTTCGTGGACGGACACGTGTTCGACCTCGGCGGCGGTGTGCGGATCACCGCGCTCCATCTTCCCGGTCACACCCCAGGGCACTCGGGGTTCTTCATCGAGCCGGATGGCGTGGTGTTCCTGGGGGACGTCGACCTCTCCTCGTTCGGGCCGCTCTACAGCGACGCGGAGTCGCGCATCGCGGACTTCCGGGCGACGCTCGATCGCTGCGCCCAGATCGAGGCATCCGTCTATGCCGCGGCCCACCACAAGGGGCCGTACTGGGCCCGCGATGAGTACCTCGCGGCGCTGCGCGTGTACGCGGATGTGCTCGATGAGCGCGAGCGGAAGGTCCTGGACCTCGTGCGCGCCGGTGCGACGACGGCGGAGGAGATGGTGGGTCGGGGCGTCGTCTACCGCCCGGGCCGACGCCCTGCGTTCGCGGATCAGGTCGAGGTCAGCACGTGCGGGAAGCACCTGGTCGACCTGGTGGAGCGCGGGATCGTGGCGGTGGGGCCGGACGGCGCGCACACGATCGTGTGAGGGGGCTCGGCCCCATGGCGCTCATCCGGACGCCGCTTCCGTGCTCGATCGGCCGGTGCGGGCGACGGTGAACGGGGCACGGAGGTGGTCAATGGGTGTGTCACAGCGCGGTCATGCTGAGGTCCGCTGACTCGTGACGAATCGTCTGATGGCCAGGAACGGCTGGGGCGAGAACAGGTCCTTCCACGTCAGCTGGAAGACGCGGAATCCGGCGTTCCTGAGCGCGTAGTCGCGCCGTCGTTCCCGCTCGAAGGAGGAATCGCCGTCCTTGCCCGCATACTTCAGGGCACCGTTCACCTCGACGATGGCGTGCGCATCCTCGTCGAGGAAATCGGTGCGGGCGATGACGCGGCCCCTGCGATCGCGCACGACGACTTGAGCGGCGAACCCGGTGAGGCCGTGCTCGTGGAAGCGCACGGCGCAGACGGATTCTGCGGGGGACTCCCGTACTCCGTCCGCCAGGGCGATCGCTGTCCGGGTGCGCACGACACCGGGGTGCGTCCCCCGAGCCTCCAGGTGCTTTGCAAGGTCGGTCCGTGTCGTCATGCCGTGCCTCAGGGCGTGATCGATCATGGGCACGGAGACGTCGAGGTGATGGTCGGCGGCCACATCGAGGAGCGTGCGCGGCAGGGACGTGATGCGAAGACCGTGCCGGACGACGCGTGCACCTGCCACGCTGCGGTGACGGACATGAAGCGATGCGTACCGCCTGGATCGGGCCGGCCTGCTGACCTCCGCTGTGCTGACGACGGAGCGGGTCAGTGGAAGGCCCCACACGAGAGCCGCGGAGATGTGCGACAGCGCCGCGTCCTCGGGAAGGGACTCGCCGTACGAGGAGGCGAGCGCGCGCAGGAGCCGGGCATGTGCGGCGAGGCCGTTCTGCGGCGCGGATCCGTCTCCGGGTGACGGCCGCTGTGCGTGAGTGGTGTACGGGGAGTGCGCAGTATCGGCGCATCCGGGCAGCCGCACGTACGAGCCGCGCCGGACGACGCGGAGACAGCAGCCGACCGCTGCGGCGATGTGATTGCGAGTGAACCCCATGCGGGTGAGGTCGGTGCGTGTGAAGACATCGTCCATCCACCGAATGTCGCCCTCACGTGCGCATCCGGCAACCCCCGACGCGGACCTGTGGATGCAGAGGGGCTGAGCGGTGAGCCTGTGACGCATCGCGGTCCGCCATCCGCCTACTCGTCGCCGCTCGTTGCCCGCCGCTCGCCGCTTGCGTGTTCGGTTGACCGGTGTGGGCGGCGGCGAGCGGAGCACGGAAGCGGCGAACGGCGCCGGTTCAGCCGAGTACCGTCAGCCCGCGCACTGGCTCACCAGCCCCGCGCCGGCTCAGTGGATGCCGGGGATCACCGGGCGGATCGACTCGATCGTGCGCGATCCGTCAGCGGCGTGCGTGAGCACGGCCTCCAGCGACGCCATGGACTGCAATTCGGTCAGCAGGGCGAGCGTCGGCCGCATGAGGCGGTAGCGCCCTTCCGTCTCTCCGGTGAGCAGCTCGTCGACACCCAGCCATTCGGAGTTCGTGGCCTCCGTCGTCTGGTGCGTCAGTTCCACCAGCTCCTCGCCCGCTGCGAGGAAGAAGTACGTGTCGAACCGCTTGGTCCGGCCGGGAGGGGTCACGAGGTTCGCCCAGGGGTGCAGCAGCGCAGGGTCGATCCGCTGCCCGGTCTCCTCCTCGACCTCGCGGATCGCGCACGCCAGCAGAGTGCGGACACCCTGCGCGGCCTGCGCCTCCGATGCGTCGTCGGAGTCGGGCTGCGTTTCCGGTGCGACGAGGCTGTCGCCCAGCCCCACCGTCGACGCATCGGTCTGCCTCCACGCGCGCAGCTGCGACGCGAGGAGCTCCTCCTCCAGGCCGAGGCCGTCGGCGAGCTTCACGTCCTCGGGGTCGACGCGGCCTCCTGGGAACACGACGACGCCGGCTGCGAAGTCCATCGTCGTCACGCGGTGCTGCACGAACACCTCGAGACCAGCCGTCGCAGATTCGCGCAGCATGATGACGCTCGTCGCCGGGCGCACCGGGACGCTCTTCGAGTAGTCGAGCGGCGCTCCTGTGGACGAGTGGGTGGGCCGGCCTGCGGCATCGGTGCCGACCGTGCCCGTCGCCTCCGCGTGCGTCGTCACGGCTCCGCTGGATCTCCGGCCGACGTAGCCGCCGGAACTCCTGCTGTCGCCGTCGGCTCCACCGGAACTCCCGGCGTCGCCCCCGTCGCCGTTCGACGCTGCCTGCGCCTCCGACACGAGCTTCTCGTGGTCCGCCGGGGCGGACAGGTCCGCACGGTCGTCGCCATGGACGAGTGCGGCGAGGTCGAAGCCGTTCGTCGGCGCTGATTCGGAACTCATGGGTTCTCCTCCGTTCACGGCCCGCTTCCACGAGGGCCCTGGTGCCGATGCTATCCCCGGCGGGACGGTCGTTCGTTCAGTGTCCACGTTCCGTCCACTATCCGTCCGTGGGTGCCCAGGCGCCACCGCTGACAAACCGGTGGCCCAAACGCTACACTGTTACTGAAACAGTCTTAGGCGATATCGCATTTGTGCCTCAACAGAAAACAATCGTGCGGGTGTTCCGCGCGAGGGAACGGAGTACGCAATGGCGCGAGTCATCAATGGAGCAGCAGAGCTGGAGCAGCTGGTCGGCCAGGAGCTGGGTGCCAGCGAATGGGTCCAGATCGACCAGGAGCGGGTCAACCTCTTCGCGGATGCGACGGGCGACCACCAGTGGATCCACATCGACGAGGAGAAGGCCAAGGACGGCCCCTTCGGCGCGACGATCGCACACGGGTTCCTCACGCTGAGCCTGCTGCCGATGCTGGGTGCGCAGGTCACCGACGTGACCGGCATGAAGATGAAGATCAACTACGGCCTGAACAAGGTGCGCTTCCCCAACCCGGTGAAGGTGGGGTCGAAGGTCCGCGACGTGGTGAGCCTCAAGGAGGTCACGCGGAAGGACTCCGGCATCCAGGTCGTCATGAACCACGTCCTCGAGATCGAGGGGCAGGATCGCCCGGCCGCGATCGTGGAGGCCGTCACGCTGATGGTCGAAGAGGGCTGAGACGGAAGAGCAGGCAGGAAGAACGAGCATGGCACACACGAACCCGTATCCCGTGACTGAAGGCGTCGACGAGGAGACGCTGCAGGAGATCCTCGCGACCGTCCGCGCTTACGTGCGCGAGAAGGTCGTCCCGCGCGAGCTGGAGATCGAGGACACGGACGAGATCCCGCAGGTCGTCCGCGAAGAATCGGCGGAGATGGGCCTCTTCGGCTGGGCCATCCCGGAGGAGTTCGGCGGGCTGGGGCTCAACGCGCGCCAGGACGCACTCCTGTCGTTCGAGCTGGGCTACACCACACCGTCCTACCGCTCCCTGTTCGGCACGAACAACGGGATCGCAGGTCAGGTGCTGGTCAACTACGGCACCGATGAGCAGAAGCAGGAATGGCTGCCGAAGATCGCCTCCGGCGAGGCCATCGCCTCCTTCGCCCTCACGGAGGCGGATGCGGGTTCGGACCCGTCAGGTCTGACGACGAAGGCCGTCAAGGACGGCGACGACTACGTCATCAACGGCGCGAAGCGCTTCATCACGAATGCCGCGATGTCCGACGTCCTGATGGTCTTCGCGCGCACCGATCCGAACGCCCAGGGCTCGAAGGGCATCTCCGTCTTCCTCGTCCCGACCACGACCGACGGCGTCACAGTCGGTCCCAAGGACAAGAAGATGGGACAGGCCGGTGCCTGGACCTCGGAGATCTTCTTCGACGATGTCCGCGTCCCGTCCGCCTCGCTGGTGGGCGGTGAGGAGGAAGTGGGCTTCAAGGCCGCCATGGCCTCGCTCAACAAGGGCCGGCTCCACATCGGCGCGATCTGCGTCGGGCAGGCGACCCGCATCCTCGACGAGACCATCGAGCACGCGAAGAACGCCCAGCAGGGCGGTCGCCCCATCGCGGACTTCCAGTTGGTGCAGGCCATGCTCGCGGACATGTACGCGGATCTGCAGTCCGCCCGTGCGCTCGTGCTCGACTCCGCGCGGCGCTGGGACGAGGGAACCGACCGCAAGCTCGGGCCGTCGTCCTCCAAGCTCGTCGCATCGGAGATGCTCGGCCGCGTTGCTGACCTGGGCGTCCAGGTCCACGGCGGCATGGGCTACATGCGCGAGACCAGCGTGGAGCGCTTCTACCGCCACGCCCGCCTCTTCCGGATCTACGAGGGCACCTCGGAGATCCAGAAGCTCGTCATCGCCCGTCAGCTGCTCAAGGGCGCGCACAAGCAGAAGTGACGGCACCCCGCACACATCCTCAGAAGGAGACACACATGGCACTTCTCGAAGGCCGCACGGCCGTCATCACCGGAGCCGCCCAGGGGCTGGGCCTCGCGATCGCAGAGGCGTTCGTCGCTGAAGGCGCGAACGTCGTCCTGGGCGATCTCAACGAGGACGCGGTCGTCGAGGCCGCGAAGGGCCTCGGCGTCGGCGACCGTGCCATCGGCATGGCCTGCAACGTCGTCGAGCTCGAGCAGGTCGACGCGCTCGCCCAGAAGGCCGTCGAGGTCTTCGGCAGCCTCGACGTCATGGTCAACAACGCCGGCATCACGCGTGACGCGACGATGCGGAAGATGACCGAGGAACAGTTCGACCAGGTCATCGCCGTGCACCTGCGCGGCACCTGGAACGGGCTGAAGTCCGCATCGGGCATCATGCGCGAGCAGGAGAAGGGCGGCTCGATCATCAACGTGTCGTCGATCTCCGGCAAGGTCGGCATGCTCGGACAGACGAACTACTCCGCGGCGAAGGCCGGCATCGTCGGCATGACGAAGGCCGCCGCGAAGGAGGTCGGCTTCAAGAACGTCCGCGTCAACGCGATCCAGCCGGGCTTCATCAAGACGGCGATGACTGCGGCCATGCGCCAGGACGTCATCGACTCGAAGCTCGCGGAGATCCCGATGGGCCGTGCGGGCGAACCCTCCGAGGTCGCCTCCGTGGTCGTGTTCCTCGCGTCCGACATGTCCTCGTACATGTCGGGCACCGTCCAGGAGATCGCGGGCGGCCGCCACATCTGATCGGCGCTCTCCCCGGAGATCGCTGTGGACACCGGCTCTCACCGGACCGATGATGAAGGACATCAGCCGGTCTGCTGGGAGCCGGTGTCGTCTGCATACGGAGGTGAGTGCTGTGGCCGAGGTGTCCGAAGGAATCCGCGAGGCCATGGCCCGCCGTGTGCGCACGGACTTCCTGCCGCCGGACGTGCACCGCGGTGCGGGGGAGGACCGCCCACTCCCGATCGGCCACGGCCAGACGAACTCGCAGCCCAGTACCGTCGCCGTCATGCTGGCGCTGCTCGAGGTGCGGACCGGTCACCGGGTCCTCGACGTGGGCTCCGGCTCCGGCTGGACGACGGCGGTGCTCGGCGACCTGGTCGGGCCTGACGGCTCCGTGACGGGCGTCGAGCGCGTCCCCGCACTCGTGGACAGGTCCCGGCTCGCGCTCGCCGCGCAGCAGTCCTCCGGCGGGCCGATGACCTGGGTGGAGATCCGACAGGCGACCGAAGGCGTCCTCGGTGTCCCGGACCTCGGGCCGTTCGAGCGGATCCTGGTCTCTGCAGAGGCCGCCGAGGTCCCCTCGCCTCTGCTCGGCCAGCTCACTCCCGCTGGGGTGATGGTCGTCCCCGTGCGCGGAGAGATGCTGCGCATTCGACGCACAGGGCCGCGTCCGGAGGACCACGCGATCACCCGGCACGGCTCCTTCCGCTTCGTCCCACTCATCGAGGACTGACACCGGCACCTCGGCCGCCCGGGGCACGGACCACACCGGAACCGATAGGATTCCGGACAGCAGTGCAGGTGATCGCGGCGGTTGTTCGGGGAGGAGGCTGTCCTGTGGACCCGAGCGGAATTCTCGTGTGGATCCAGTCCGTCTTCCCTGCGTGGATCGCAGTCGCGCTCCTCGTCATCGACTTCTGCGTCCGCGTGGTCGCGCTCGGCACGATCCCGTATCGCAGGAAGCCGTCCGTCGCGCTCGGCTGGCTGATCCTCATCTTCATGATCCCCTTCGGCGGGATCCTCGTCTTCTTGGTCTTCGGCTCGCCGAAGCTGCCCGCGCGACGGCGGGAGAAGCAGCACGAGATCAACCAGCGGGTGAAGGCGGCGACCGGACATCAGGCGATCATCGGGACGTCGGATCACCTGATCGAGCCCCTCAGCACCGCCGCTCAGCTCAACTACGAGCTGGGTGCCCTGCCGATGGTGCACGGCAACGACTTCGAGCTGATCACCGATTCCGTGCACTGCATGGAGCGGATGACGGAGCAGATCGAGACAGCGCAGCACTACATCCACTTCGAGTTCTACATCGTCGCGCTCGATGACACGACGCGACCGCTGCTCGACTCGCTCATCGCCGCGCATCGCCGGGGAGTGGCGGTGCGGGTCCTCATCGACCACGTGGGCTCGATCGGCTACCCGGGGTACCGGAAGCTCGTGCGGACGCTCGACGACGCGGGGCTCATGTGGCGCCGCAGCCTCCCGATCCGCCCCTGGAGGGGCGAGTACCAGCGCCCGGACCTGCGGAACCACCGGAAGATCCTCGTCGTCGACGGGCAGACGGCCTTCACAGGCTCGCAGAACGTCATCCACCCCTCGTACAACAAGCGGAAGAACGTGAAGCGCGGGCTCATGTGGAAGGACCTCATGGTGCGGTGCACGGGTCCGATCGTCGACGAGCTGGACGCGGTGTTCGCCTCCGACTGGTATTCGGAGACGGACGACGCGCTGCTCGGCGAGTTCGACGAGGAGCTCGACGCACCGCCCGATTCGACCGGGATCATGGCGCAGGTCGTGCCGTCCGGCCCGGGCTTCGAGCAGGAGAACAACCTCCAGCTGTTCACCCACATCATCTACAACGCGAACCGCTCGGTCGTGATCTCGTCACCGTACTTCGTGCCGGACAACGCTCTGCTGACCGCTCTCAAGACGGAATCGCAGTCCGGGGTCGACGTGCGCCTGTACGTGGGTGCGACGGGCGACCACTGGATCACGGGGAAGGCGCAGGAGTCGTACTACGACGAGCTCGTCGAGGCCGGGGTGACGATCTACCAGTACCACTCGCCGACCGTGCTCCACTCGAAGTTCATCCTGGTCGATGACGAGGTGACGGTCATCGGATCCTCGAACATGGACGAGCGGTCGTTCGCGATGAACCACGAGGTCTCCCTCTTCATCGTCGACGAGGAGTTCACGCAACGGATGTACGCGCTGGAGCGCGACGACTACCAGCTCCACTCCGTCCCGCTCGATGCGGAGACGTGGCGGTCGCGCTCGTGGGTCCGCAAGTACGTGGAGAACGTGTGCCGGCTGGGCTCGTCACTGCTGTGAGCCCAGCACTGCATTGATCTCCGCTTGGAGCTCTGCTCTGAGAACCGCCGAGGCCGCCCGGAGATGACGGAGGCGCGCACCGTCGCAGGTGCGCGCCTCCGATCCACCGACTCAGACGGTCGGCGCGGGACCTTCGGCTTCGGGGTCGGTCGACGGGTCGGAGACGACGTCCGGATCCGCGCCGTCGACGGGCACCTCGTCGGCGTCGCCGTGTGTGAGGTCGGAGATCTTCTCCCGGCCTGCGGACACCGCGTCGGCGGCGGCCGACTGCACACCGGCTGCGACCTCCGGGGCCTTCTCGCGGACCGTGTCACCGGCCTTCTGGAACTGCTCCTGCACACGAGGATCCGACCACAGCTGGTCGACCTGTGCGCGCAGCTTCTCGTAGCTTGAGCGTCCCGAGTATGAGCCGAGCACGAATCCCACACCCAGGCCTGCCAGCAGAATCAATCGCTTCTTCACGCGTACCTCCCGATGGTCGTGCAGTTCACGATGAGTCTATCCCCCCACGTGACCAGCGCCATAGTGCGCGCCGTGCAGTGCCGGATGATCCGCTGTGCACTCCTCTCACTACGATGAAGCGGTGACCTCACATTCCACCGCATCCGACCGGACCGTCCTCGCAGTGGACATCGGGACCAGTCACATCAAGGCAGCGCTGATCGGCGCTGATGGGCGGATCAGAGCAGAGGCTCAGGCTCCTCTGACGACCGACCGCGGGCCCCACGGTGCGATGCGGCAGCACGTCGAGGAATGGCACGGCGCGCTGGGCGAGGTGATCGCCGCGTGCTGCGGCACGGCCTCATCGGCGTCGCAGCCCCCCGCCGCGATCACGCTCACCGGGCAGATGCAGGACCTCATCCTGGTCGATGAGCATGGCGATCCCACCCATCCAGTCGTCCTCTACTCGGACACGAGTGCCGCGCCCGAGCTCGTGGAACTGCTCGCGGCGAACCCCGCGTGGGCACCCGGCATCGCTGTCGCACCGGCCCCGGACCTCGACTCCGTCCCGCCCAAGCTCCTCCGCGTGGTGCGCACGGAGCCGGCCGCCGTCGCAGCGGCGTCCACAGCCCACTTCTCCGCGGCGGGGTGGGCGGCGCACGTCCTGTGCGGCGCCCACGTGTGCGACCGCGTCACCGCGAGCACGACCTCGGCGTACGACCCGCGCGCGGATGCGTGGATCGCTCTGCGGACGGCCGAGGACCAGCCCCTCGTTCCGTCGCACCTGGCGCTGCCTGAGCTCGTGGATCCCGGGGCGGTGGGACACGTGTCGCCCGAGGCCGCACGCATGTTCGACGTCCCCGCGGGGACGCCCGTCGTCATGGCTCTGGGCGACGCCGGATCCGCGACGGACGGGATGGTCGGCAGTGAGCCCGGAAGCGTGTACCTGCACCTCGGGACGACCGGCTGGGTCGCCTACATCGATCCGGAGCCCGCCGGTGACCTCCTGCGGCCCGCGGAGACCGGCGAACCGGTGGACCGCCATCAGCTCGCGCATCCCGCCGGGCATCTGGTGATCGCGCGGCTGCCGGAGGCGGGGGAGGCACTCGAGCATGCTCGCCGCGTCCTGCTCGGCACCACCGCACCGCATTCGGCGGCGGCCCACGACATCGCCGAGGCCGCACTCACCCGGGCCCTCGGATCCGCTGCCAGCGGCGATGCCGGGCTCGCTCGCGCGCAGGCCTACGCCGAGGCGGTCGCAGCCATGGCCGCGGAGGTCGCCGACCTGCTCGATCACCTGGATGCGAGGCCGTCGCGTCTGCCCGCGACCGGGGGAGTGGTGCGCTCGCCGGGGGTCCGCCGGATCCTCGAAGAGGCCGTGGGCGTCCCGCTCGATCTCATCCCCGACGTCGAAGCCGGGCTGGTCTCCTGCGCACGCACCGCGTTCGACGCGCTCGGCATCCGCCACAGCGTCGTGCCGCTGGTCCGTCGAGAGGTCACGGCTCAGTCGAAAGGTCACGGCGACCTCGGCGGCACCGACAACGGCTGACACGGCCCGGGAGGCGACCCGGAACGACCGGCAGCGCTCCCGGGCGGCGACCGGGGACACGCTGAAGGCCCAGGCGGCGGGGACGCACCGACCCCTGAGGGGGATGCGGACCCGACGCCCGGGCCTTCAAGACTGAACAAGTGTAGGAAGGACCGTCTCTCACTTCAAGCCGACGACGGCCCTGCCCACCGCCGAATCACAGGAGATTCGGCACGTCACTCACTTGCGTGCGTT
This sequence comes from Brevibacterium sp. Mu109, assembly GCF_900169375.1. Classification (NCBI taxonomy): domain Bacteria; kingdom Bacillati; phylum Actinomycetota; class Actinomycetes; order Micrococcales; family Brevibacteriaceae; genus Brevibacterium; species Brevibacterium sp. Mu109. Next base: position 117,711 of record NZ_FXZF01000006.1, on the reverse strand, counting down.
GACCGCGTCGGTTGCCTGGGGGAGGACCTGGAACAGGTCGCCCACGACACCGAAGTCGGCGAGCTCGAAGATCGGTGCTTCGTCGTCCTTGTTGATGGCGACGATGTTCTTCGAGGTCTGCATGCCGGCGCGGTGCTGGATCGCACCGGAGATGCCGGCCGCCACGTAGAGCTGCGGCGACACGGCCTTGCCCGTCTGGCCCACCTGGTGGGAGTGCGGGTACCAGCCGGCGTCCACCGCGGCGCGGGATGCGCCCACAGCGGCACCGAGCGAATCGGCGAGTGCCTCGACGGCTGCGAAATCGCCGCCGGTGCCGCGTCCGCCGGACACGACGATCGCGGCTTCGGTGAGGTTCGGGCGGCCGGAGGCGGCCTTCTCCTCGACCTTGACGATGCGAGCGGTCTTCGCGGCGTCGGTCGGTGCGAACGACACGGCTTCGACGGTGCCGGCGGCCGCAGCGGGCTCCGGAGCAGTCGAGTTGGGCTTCACGGCGATGAACGGAACGCCCTGCGCCACCTTGCTGGTGACGTTGTAGGACGCGGCGAACACCTGCTGCGAGGCGGAGCCGTCCGCAGCGACGTCGACGGCATCGGTGATGATGCCGGAACCGGTCTTGATCGCCGCGCGGGCGGCGACCTCGCGGTCCTCCGCACCTGCGGTCACGATGACCGCGGCCGGCTGGCGCTCCTGCACGAGGGCTGCGAGCAGCTCTGCGTGTGCGGCGACGAGGTACTCCCCGTATGCCGGATCGGAGGCCACGAGGACCTTCTCCGCGCCGTGCTCACCCAGTGTGGTGGCCGCGGCCTCGCCGGCAGCGGCGTCGCCGACGAAGACGGCGACGGGTGTGCCGATGCGGCGGGCGAATGCGAGCAGTTCGAGCGTGGACTTCCGGACCTTGCCGTCCGCGTGGTCGACGAGAACGAGAACTTCAGACATAGTGCGCTTCTCTTCCTTCGCGTATGTGGTCGATGGTGGGCGGACGGCTCAGACGAGCTTCTTGGATGCGAGCCAGTCGACGAGCTTCTGCCCGCCGTCGCCCTCATCCGTGACGACCTCACCGGCGGTGCGGCCGGGGGCCGGTGCCAGTTCGATGATCTGCGTGAGCGCACCCGCGCCGCCGGCGGAGGCATCGAGGCCCAGGTCGCCCAGGTCGTACTGCGCGACAGGCTTCTTCTTCGCCTTCATGATCCCCTTGAAGGAGGGGTAGCGGGGCTCGTTGATCTGGTCCGTGACGGACACGAGCGCCGGCAGGGCCACCTCGACGTACTGCGAAGCGGTGTCGCCGTCACGGCGGATGGTCGCGGTGGTGTCCGTGACCTCGAGCGAGGAGCCCTGGGTCGCAGCGGGGCGGCCCAGCAGCTCCGCCACCATGGCGGGCACGACGGACATCTGGCCGTCGGTGGAGGCCAGGCCCGTGATGATGAGGTCGATGGGGCCCTCGTCCTCCTCGACCTTCTTGACGGTCGCGGCGAGGATCTTGGCGGTGCCCACGGCGTCGGCGCCGGAGATGGCGTCGTCGTTCACGTGCACGCCCTTGTCGGCGCCCATCTGCAGGGCCTTCCGCACGGCGTCCTTGGCATCGTCGGGGCCGACGGTGACCGCGATGGTCTCCGAGCCCTTGTCCTTGTCGGTGAGGTTCAGGGCCTCTTCAATGGCGTATTCATCGAGCTCGGACAGCAGGCCGTCGGTCTCACGATCGACGGTGTTGTCCGATTCGAAGGAGCGGTCGCCGGCGGCGTCCGGGACGTACTTGACAAAAGTGACAATCCGCATAGGGGTGATAAATCCTTCCTGGGAACCGCGTTTCCCCTTCCACGGCGCTGTGGCGCACCGCACTTCCGGGTCGGTCCCCTTACGTTATCAACTGTTCAGGACACCGGAGTCGGAGAGTCTTCCCAGCTCCGTCTGTGTGAGGCCCAGCTTCTCGCTGAGCACCTCGTGGGTCGCTTCGCCCAGGACCGTGGGCTGCTCGCCGGAGAGGTACTCCCCGTCGAATCTGATGGGGTTCGCACCGACGAGCATGTCGCCCAGCTGATCGGATGCGAGGCCCCGGATCACTCCGGTTCCAGCATCTTCCGATCCACCCGCCGCCGAGGCCCCGGCCGCCTCGCGGGCGACCTCCCCGATGCTGCGGTAGGGCGCCCACAGGACGCCGGAGCCAGCCAGCTCCGCGGAGACCTGGTCGAGCGTGCGTGCGGCGAACCACGGCTTGAAGAGCGCTTCGAGCGTCTCCCGCTGCGCGTACCGGGCCTCCTCCTGCGACAGGTCGATGCCAAGCGCAGTCTGGAGGGCCTCGATGACGGCGGTCATGCCCGTCGAATCGACGAGCGCCTGCCACTGCCGTCGGGTGATCGCTGTGATCATGACGGAGCGGTCATCGGACGTGGTGAAGTCCGTGCCGAACGTGCCGAAGATGTGATTGCCGTGCTTCTCGCGCTCACCGGCGGGCTGGAGCGCCTCCGTGTACCAGCCCAGGTTGGCGACAGCGGACAGGGCGATGTCCTTGAGCGCGATCTCCGCGTAGGTGCCCTCCCCGGTCGTCGACCGCTGGAGAAGACCGGAGACGACAGCGGTGACCGCGGCCTGCCCGCACAGCAGATCCCAGGCTGGCAGCGCGTGGTTGGCGGGCCTCGGCGATTCCGCCGGTCCGGTGATGCCGGGGATGCCGGTCTCCGCGTTGACGGTGTAGTCCACGCCCGGCCCGCCGTCGGCGGAGCCCTGCACCTTCACGTGGATGAGATCGTCGCGCTTGGCGCGCAGCACGTCGTCCGTGAGGAAGGAGCGGCCCACGTTGTTCGTGATGAAGATGCCGGTCTTCGCAGGTTCGTCACCGGTGGCGGTGATGAGCGACTGCGCGAGCTCCTGGCCCTCCTCGCTGCGGAGGTCGATCGCCACGGAGCGCTTCCCACGGTTGAGGGTGCCCCAGTAGATCGATCTCCCCTCCGCGGTGATGGGCCAGCGGTCGATGTCCGGCCCGCCCTTGAGCGGATCGATCTTGATGATCTCCGCACCCATCTGGCTGAGCGCCAGGCAGGCGGACGGCGCGGCGACGAACGAATCGTTCTCGACGACGGTGAAGCCTGAGAGGGGCTGCGCCATGCTCAGGCCTCCACGCGCTCGAAGATCGCGGCGAGGCCCTGGCCACCGCCGATGCACATGGTCTCCAGGCCGTAGCGGGCGCCGCGGCGGTCCATCTCACGCGCGAGCGTCGTGAGGATGCGCACGCCGGTCGCGCCGACGGGGTGACCCAGCGAGATGCCGGAGCCGTGGACGTTCGTGCGCTCGAAGTCGGACGCGCCGAAGCCCCACTCGCGGGTGACTGCCAGTGCCTGTGCCGCGAACGCCTCGTTGAGCTCGATGAGGTCGATGTCCTTGATCCCCAGCCCGGCACGGTCCAGGGCGACCTTGGTCGCAGGGACCGGGCCGATGCCCATCGTGCGCGGCGGGACCCCGGCCACGCCCCAGCTGACGATGCGGACGAGCGGCTTGAGGCCCAGCTCCTCCGCCTTCGCGCGGGTCGTGACGATCGTGGCGGCGGCGCCGTCGTTCTGGCCCGAGGCGTTGCCTGCGGTGACAGTGGAGTTCTCATCGATCTTCGCGCGCATCGCCTTGAGCTTGCCCAGCGATTCGATGCTGGCGCTGGGGCGGATGTGCTCGTCGAGCGTGATCTGCTGCTCCGGCTGCTTGCGGGTCGCGGGGATCGTGATCGGGACGATCTCCTCTGCGAACACGCCGCTCTCCGTGGCCGCGGTCGCACGGCGGTGCGACTCGACGGCGAGCAGGTCCTGCTCCTCGCGGCCGATCGAGTACTCCTCGCGGAGGTTCTCCGCGGTCTCGATCATGCCGCCGGGGACCGGGTAGTTCTTGCCGCCGGCAGTGAGGCGGCCGCGCACCAGTCCGTCCTTGAGCTCGACGTTTCCGCCGCGGATGCCCCAGCGGATGTCCTCGTTGAAGAACGGTGCGCGAGACATCGACTCAGCGCCGCCCGCGACGACGACCTGGGCGCCGCCGGTGGCGATCGCACCCATGCCGTCGATCACGGCCTGCAGACCGGATCCGCAGCGGCGGTCGACCTGGCGGCCCGGGACGGTCGCCGGCAGGCCGGAGTCCAGGGCGACGACACGGCCGATCGCCGGTGCCTCCATGTGCGGGTAGCACTGGCCGAAGATGACGTCGTCGATCGCCTCGGGGTTGATGCCGGACTTCTCGATGAGCGCGGTGACGACCTGGCGGCCGAGCTCTTCGGGGGCGATGTCCTTGAACTGTCCGCCGAAGGCGCCCACGGGCGAACGCAGCGGTTCGCAGATGACGATGTCGTTCGCGGATGCGGGTGTCTGGGTCACAGTGACTCCTCGTTGGGTTGTGAGCGGTTTTCTGCGTTCGTGGTGTGGACGGTGGTCAGGACCGGGTCGCGGTGGGAACGGCGGCCTCGGCGGCGGCGACGACTTCTCGGAGCGCCGGCTCGAGCTCGCCTTCGCGGTGCGCCAGGTAGACGGTGATCGGGTCGTGCTCGACAGCGAGCGGCACGGCCACGAGGTGGGGGTCGTGGATGTTCGCCATGACCGAGTCGTACGTGATGGTGATGCCCATCTCCGCGGAGACCAGCGCGCCGACCAGCTGGGTGTCCGGCGCCTCCTGGACGACGCGGGGGGTGAAGCCGGCGGCGTAGCACCACTGGAGCGTCAGGTCGCGCATCGTGGACCCGGGATCGGCCGGGAGCAGGATGAACGCCTCGTCGCGCAGTTCGTCGACGGTGACGGACGAGCGGCCTGCCAGGCGATGGTCGGCGTGGACCGCGACCATGGGCCGCTCGATGATCACCGGACGGCCGATGACCCCGGGCGGCTGCGTCTGCCAGCGGACCAGTGCGAGGTCGAGCGAGCCGTCGTGCAGGCGAGCGATCGCTTCCTCCGAGTACACGTTGCTCTCCATCTCCACGGTGATGCCGGGCTTGCGGCGGTGCGTCGCGGCGACCATCCGGGAGGCGACGCGGTGGGAGGACAGCGTGCCCAGGCCCAGGCGCACGCGGCCGATGTCACCCGCGGATGCCATCTGCACGGACTGCTCTGCGGTCTCTGCGGCTGCGAGCAGGGCGCGGGCCGGACCCAGCAGGGCTGTGCCGGCCGGTGCGAGCGCGACCTGTCGGGTGGTGCGGTGGAAGAGTTCGGTGCCCAGTTCATGCTCGAACTGGCGGATCGCACGACTGAGCGGCGGCTGCGCGATGCCCAATCGCTCTGCCGCACGTCCGAAGTGCAGTTCCTCTGCGACGGCGAGGAACGCACGTACCTGCTGGAGCTCCATGGGGTGATTATGCCACGATTCATGCCCTCTTGGTAAGTATCGCCACTGGATTCCCTGTCGAAACTGACTTAATCTATCTGGGTCACAGTTGACCGATGAGGGGTGGAAGAACACATGGCGAAGGACAAGGTCCTACCGCTGCCGGAAGCGATCGCATCGCTGGTGCGCGACGGTGACACGATCGCGCTCGAGGGGTTCAGCCACCTCATCCCGTTCGCCGCGGGCCACGAGATCATCCGACAGAAGCGCCGCGGCCTGACCTTCTGCCGCATGACGCCGGATCTCATCGCGGACATGATGATCGCGGCCGGGTGCGTCGATCGACTGGTCTGCTCGTTCTTCGCGTCCGGATCTGCGGGCAGCCTCTACGAGATCCGCCGTCGGCTCGAAGACCACGACCCCGCGCCCCTGGCGGTCGAGGAGTACAGCCACCACGCGATGGTCCTGCGCTACCACGCGGGCGCATCTCGCCTTCCGTTCATCCCGATCCGCTCCTTCGCGGGCTCGGACCTGCCGAAGGTGAACCCGGACATCCGGCTGGTCGACAACCCCTACGGCGAAGGCACCGCGTACGTCGTCCCGCCGCTCAACCCCGACGTCACGATCATCCACGCGCAGCGTGCGGACAGCCGCGGCAATGCGCAGATCTGGGGCATCACGGGAGTGCAGCAGGAGGCCGTCTACGCGGCCGAGCGCGTCATCGTGACGGTCGAGGAGATCGTCGACGACGAGGTCATCCGCTCCGACCCCAACCGCACGCTCATCCCGGCCCACGCGGTCGATGCCGTCTGCGTCGTGCCGCGCGGTGCGCACCCGTCCTACGTGCAGGGCTCGTACGACCGCGACAACGCCTTCTACCGAATGTGGCCGAAGATGGCGAAGGACCCTCAGCGCCTGCAGGAGTGGCTCGACGAGCACATCCACGGCACCGCCGATCACGCGGAGTACCTCGCGACGATCGGTGAGGAGCAGCTGGACTCGCTGCGGGTCGCGTCGAAGCCGTCGCAGCCGGTGGACTACGGCAGGCGCATGCTCGCGGCCGCGAATGGAGGAGAAGCGTGATGACGACCGCCCCGGACTACTCCCAGACAGAGCTCATCGTGTGCGCGGCATCGAAGATGCTGGCCGACAAGCGCACGGTGTTCGCGGGGATCGGCCTGCCGACCCTCGCCGTGGACCTCGCACACCGCACCCTGAACCGCGACATCGAGCTCATCTACGAATCGGGTGTCGCCGGCGCCCATCCGGAGGCGATGGCCGAGGGCATCGCCGATTCGGTCGTGGTGTCCGGCTCGGAGTCCGTCGTGAGCATGCAGGCGCTGTTCGGCTACGTCCTGCAGGGCGGCAACGTCGACGTGGGCTTCCTGGGCGCCGCGCAGATCGACCGCCACGGATCACTCAACACGACCGTGATCGGCGACTGGGAGAAGCCCACCGTGCGGCTTCCCGGTTCCGGCGGTGCGGCGGACATCATGGCGAACTCGGGCGAGATCTTCGTGATCATCCGCCGTCACGATCATGCGTCGTTCCCCGCAGAACTGGATTTCATCACATCTGCCTCACCCGTCGCGGCGGCGGAGTCCGGCGACGGCATCCAGCCGCAGGGGCACGGCGTGAGCGTGGTCATCACACCGCTGGGCGTCCTGCAGCGGGCTGACAAGTTCGGCGAGCTCGTCCTCACGCACACCCACCCCGGCGTCACCGTCGACCAGGTGAAGGAGGCGACCGGCTGGGATCTCCAGGTCGCAGACGAAGTGCTGTCGACGATGGAGCCCACGGTCGAAGAGGTGCGACTGCTGCGCGACGAGATCGACACCGTCCGCCTCTACCTCCGCTGACCCTCGGATGACGACGCTCATCACCACGAACAAGGAGTACCCACGCACATGAGCACTGAAGACCTCCACGAGATCTTCGACCGGAAGGGCAGCGGTCCGCTGTCCGGGATCGTGGTCGCGGACTTCTCCCGCGTGCTCGCGGGCCCCTACGCGACGATGATGCTCGCGGATCTGGGCGCCACCGTCATCAAGGTGGAGGGCCCCGGCGGTGACGACACCCGCCTGTGGAGGCCGCCGGTGCGCGACGAGGACGCGACCTACTACCTGTCGATCAACCGCAACAAGTACGACGTGGTGCTCGACTTCAAGGACTCCGGCGACCTGGAGCTCGCGCGTGAGCTGGCGCGTCGCGCGGACGTCGTCGTGGAGAACTTCAAGCCCGGGGGCCTCGTGAAGTTCGGGCTCGACTACGACTCGGTGGCGAAGGACAACCCGAACGTCGTCTACTCGTCCGTCACGGGCTTCGGCCCGTCGAACCCGCAGCCGGGCTACGACCTGCTGGTCCAGGGGCTGTCCGGCTTCATGAGCCTGACGGGTGACGCGGACGGGCCTCCCTTCCGCGCGGGCGTCGCGATCTTCGACGTCATCACCGGTCTGCACACGACCATCGGCATCCTCGCCTCACTGCAGCACCGACTCAACACCGGCGAGGGGCAGAAGGTCGATACGAACCTCCTGTCATCGGCCCTGTCCGGGCTGGTCAATCAGACGTCCGGGTACGTCGCGGCGGGCAATGTCCCGCATCGGATGGGCAACGAGCACCCCAGCCTGTACCCCTATCAGCCGATGCCCACGAAGGACGGCGACCTCATCATCGCCTGCGGCAACGACCGCCAGTTCGTCATGCTGGCCAACGGCGTGGGTCGACCGGAATGGCTCGAGGACGACCGGTTCGCCACGGCCTTCCCCCGCAACACGCACCGGAAGGACCTCGAGCCGCTGCTCACAGAGGCCCTCTCGCACAAGGACGCGCAGGAATGGTACGAGATCCTCTCTGCTGCGGGCCTGCCGTGCGCACCGATCAACACGGTCGAGCAGGGCGTCCAGCTCGCCGAGTCGATGGGACTGGACCCAGTCGCCGAGGCCGGATCCGGTGACCGTGTCATCCCCACCGTCCGCAATCCGATCACGATGTCGAAGACGAAGGTCTCCTACGACCTCGCGCCGCCCACTCTGGGGCAGGACTCCGAGCGGGTCCGCGCGTGGCTGAGCACTCCGACGCAGGAGGACTGACCCGGGATGAGTCGACCGCCGGGACGTGGAGACGGGACACCCGGCGACCCTCCGGATGATGCGGGCGGCGGTGCGCCGTCACGGGTGCCGGGGCGCGCGGCGTACGTCGCGCTGCTGGGCACGACCTCGGCCGGCACAGTGGGCGGCACGATCATCAACGCGCCGCTGGACTGGATCAAGGAGGACTTCGGGGCGTCCGACAGCCGCGTCGTCCTGAGCATCGCGGCGTACACCGTCGCGATGGCCGTCTTCGTCCCGCTGGCCGGCTGGCTGTGCGACCGTCTGGGCGCCATCCGCGTCGTCGCGGTGGGGCTGGGCCTGCTGTCCGTCGCCCAGCTCGCCGCAGTCTTCTCGACGAGCCTGGAGATGCTGATCGTGCTGCGCGCCGTCCAGGGGATCGCGTGCGCGACGTTCCCACCGGGCGTGCAGAGGTCCCTGCCCGCGCTGTGGCCCGCCAAGGGCGCCTCCGCGCTGGCTGCGTGGGCGGCCGCGATCGGTGTCGGCCAGGCGATGGGTCCGCCCATCGGCGGTCTCGTCGCCCAGTTCTTCGGCTGGCGCGGCGTCTTCGGCTTCGCCGGGATCTTCTCCGCGATCCTCCTGGTGGCAGTACTCGTGACGGTGCCGCATCTCCCGGGCCGCAGGGTGCCGATCCATGCGCCGGGCGTCGTCGTCCTCATGCTGTCGATCGGGCTGTTCGTCGTGGCCGCCACGATGGTCGGCCAGCGCGTCGCCTGGGGCCCGGATGTGATGGTGGGCCTCGCCGCGCTGGTGAGCGGCGTGATCTTCCTCGTGATCGCGGCGAAGCGGCCGGACAGGCTCCTGCCGCCGAGGTCCCTGCTGGAGCGCAGGTACGCTCGCGCGACTGCGATGGCGGCGACGACGATGTTCATCATGGGGATCGTGCTGTCCTCGCTGCCGCTGTGGATCGCGCAGGAGCTGGGTCTGGGACCCGGCCCGGTCGGAGTGATCGTCTTCGCGATGGCGGCTGCGATGGCGACATCGGCGCGACTGACGTCTGCCCTGCGGACGAAGCTGGGCGGCTGGAGAGCCGCGATCACCTCGCTGGGCGCCCTGATCGCCGTCCCGCTGCTCCTGGGCGTGTGGATGGACTGGGGGCCGGGCACGGCGCTCGTCGGCGTGCAGTCGGTGGGCATCATCATCGCCCTGCTCCTGATGGGCGTCGCGATCAACGCGGGCCAGAGCATCTCCGCCTTCTCCGTGTCGCTGTCGCAGACGGGGAAGAACTCCCTGGCGTTCGGCATGCACAACACGGCGCGCTTCATGGGACTCGCGACGGGCTTCGCCTGGACGGCGCTGCTCTACCCGGTCGGGTCGATGCTGCTGCTGTTCGCCGGTGCCGCGGTCGCGGCCGCTGCGGCGATGTCGCTGGTGGTGTCCGGGGGACCGCTCACGGACCGGTGAGGCGCGTGCCGCCCAGCCAGCCCGTAGCCTGCTGCCTGACCCTCCGGTTCGAGAGCACCGCCGTGGTCTAGAGTGACGTGGAGTCGCTGTTTCTATCGAGTGTTCGACAAAGGTGTGGTGCAGATGCAGGAGTCGTCGCGACCCACTGTTTGGCCCCTCTACGTCGTCACCTTCCTCGCCACGTACACGATCGCCGTCGCCGCGATCTCCGCTCCCGGCATCCAGTACGGTCTGCAGATCTCCGAGTCCGGAACCTCCCTGGTCGTCGGCGCGTACTCTGCGACCTTCGCCGCGGGCCTCATCTTCTTCGGTCGTCTGGGAGACCGGTGGGGGCGCCGGCGCATGTTCCGCGCAGGCACCCTGGCCCTGGCGATCACGGCTCTTCTCACGGCCAGCGCCCCGACGATGGAGTTCCTCGTCGTGGCGCGCCTGGTGCAGGGCTGCGCGGCGGCGGTCACCACGCCGCAGGTGCTCGCGAGCATCCAGTCGATCCTCCAGGGGAGTGCGCGACTGCGAGCGGTGGGGCTCTACAGCGTCTTCGCCGGCAGCGGCACGGTGGCCGGACAGGTGATCGGAGGACTGGTCAACAGCGCATTCGGCCCGGACCTGGGATGGCGGGCGGCGTTCGCCACCGTGGGCGTGCTCGCCGTCATCGCGTGGGTCGGTGCGCGTCACCTCACGGAGACCCGATCGCCGAAACCACTGGGACTCGACGCTCGCGGATCGGTGCTCGTGGCGCTGGCGCTGCTGCTCCTCATCGCCGGGCTCACGAATGTCGCGGCCATCGACCTGGTCGCGCCGCTGTCTCCACCGGGCCCGCTGCTGTGGACCGCGGGACTGCTGGGGGCCTCGGCGGTGTGCTTCGGCCTGCTGGCCCTGCACGCACGCCTGCGCGAGCGCTCGCAGCGTCCCTCGATCCTGCCGCTGGAGGTCATGCGGGAACCGGCGGTGCGCACCGGGATGGCGCTCGCGTGCCTGCTGTTCATGATGATCGGCGGGTTCGCCTACAACTACGCGATCCTCAGCCAGCAGGGCTATGGGCTGGCGCCCTGGGAATCGGGACTGGCGACCGCGACACTGGCGCTCGCCTTCGTCATCGCATCCGCCCTGGCCCCGCGGATCGTGGTGCGGCTGGGCGGCACAGTGCACGGAGGGCGGCGGACGCTGCTCATGGCATCGGTGATCCAGGGCGTCGGGCTCGTGGGCCTGGGCATCGTCGCGATCGTGGGCGTCGACCACTTCTTCGTCTGGTACCAGTTCGCAGGGGTGCTGATCGGCGGCGGACAGGGGCTCATGATGGGGCCGCTGGTGTCCGTCGTCATGGCCGCGGTGCCCGATGAGGCGGCGGGGCTGACCGGCGGGCTGGTGGCCACGGCGCAGCAGACGGGGATCGGGCTGGGCATCGCCGTGCTGTCGACGATCTTCGCGGGGCTGACCCAGCTGCTGCCGATGACGACCGCGTATGGCTGGACCACCCTGGCGACCGTGCTGCTCACGGTGCTGTTCGCCCTCTTCGCCGCGCGGATCGTGGAACAGGCTGAGGAGTAGCGGAACGGGCTGAGGGGCAGGGGCGCGTCACGCCTCCCCTGCCCCTCAGCCTGCACGCCCCGCGGAGGATCTCCGTCAGGGCACGTCGGTCAGAGTGTCGCCCTCAGGCGCCTCCGCCCAGGGTGACGCCGCCGTCCGCGACGACCAGCTCGCCGGTGATCCACGAAGCCTCGTCCGACAGGAGGAAGGCGGCCAGGGCCGCGATGTCCTCCGGGACGCCCAGGCGCTTGGCCGGGTAGGCGGCCGCGACCTTCTCCTCGCCCTCCTCGTAGAGCTTCTCCGCGAACTTCGTCTTCACGACGGCCGGGGCGATCGCGTTGACGCGGATGTCCGGGCCGAGCTCCATCGCGTACTGCTTGGTGATGTGCGTGATCATCTGCTTCGTCGCGCCGTAGAACCCGATCATGTGGGGCTGGCGGACTGCGGCGACCGACGACAGGTTGACGATCGATCCGCCGCGCTCCTTCATCGACGCCGCGTAGACCTTGCGCGTCCACTGCATGGTGGAGAGGACGTTCACGTTGAACAGCTTCGAGATCGCCCGGTCCTCCATGTCGATGAGGGGGCCGTAGACGGGGTTGATGCCGGTGTTGTTCACGAGGATGTCGACGGGTCCGAAGGCCTCGGTCACCTGGGCGATGGCCGCATCCTGGTGGGCGTCGTCGTCGCCCTTGCCGGCGGCGTAGATCGCTTTGTCGGGTCCGCCCAGCTGCTCGACCGCCTCTTTGAGGGCGTCCTCGCCGCGAGCGGTGAGCAGGACGCGGGCGCCCTCATCGACGAGCCGCTGGGCGATCCCCAGCCCGATGCCGCGCGATGCGCCGGTGACGATCGCGACCTTGTCCTGGAAACGTGCTGACATGTTCTCTCCTTCGAGCGGGGTCAGATCAAGTGCGTGGACACGGGTCCCGCACTTCTTATCGTTCGTTCAGAATCTTTCACACCTGCGTGTGCGGGTCAACGGAATTGAGGACGATCTCAAGTGACGGACTCATCGGCCTCTGCGGTTCGTCCTCCGCTGTGCGGACCCGGCCGGGCTCGCCGCAAGGACCCAGCCGGGCTTACTGTGCGGAGCCTGCCCGGCGCGTCGCTCGGAGCCGGCCGGGCAGACCGCTCGGATAGGGTCGGATCGGATACGTCCCCCGCGCACGTGCAGAAGGAGTCCCGCATGCCGCTGACCGATCAGACCGTAGCCGCCGTCACCGGTGCGCTCGCCTCCCTCCCGGTGTCCGCGGAGTCGCAGTCGCTGTCGCACGGTACGACGCTGCTGACGCTGGGTCTGACGGTCGATGCTACTGCGTCGCGGGTCTGGGACCATCTCACGCAGCCGGAGCTGCTGGCGCTCTGGTCGCCGATCGTCCCTGACCGTCCACTCACCGAGGTCGGCCCGGCCCAGTCCCATGAGACCCCCGACGCGCCCACGACCGAGGCCCGGGTCATCGAACTCGAGCCCGGCACCGTCCTGCGCCATGCCTGGGGCATGGGCGAGGTGCTGTGGGAGCTCACGGAGTCCGAGGTTCATGCCGGAGCCGAAGCGGCCGACGGGCCGACTGGGGGCTCCGCCGCAGCGACGCATCTCGCACTCACCCAGACCTTCGCGCAGCAGGACCTGGTGCCGATGACGGCCGCAGGCTGGCACGTGTGCTTCACGGTGCTCTCGCTGGTGCTCGACGGCCAGGACGTCGAGCGGGTCGTCGGCGAGGACGCGCTGGCCGTGGGCTGGGAAGCCCTGCGCGACGCCTACGTCCGCAACTTCAACCCCACCGACTGACGCTTACGGACCCAGCCACCGGCGCCAACAACCAGCCCCCCCCCGCGCGAAAGCACAACATCCGCACGGTTCTGGGCCGCAGATCGTGCGGATGTTGAGCATTCGAATCCGCAGCACCGCCGCCGAGGTCCCGGTCACCGTCCGTGCCGACCCGCCAGTTCCTGCGCGGCTCGCTCCAGTGCCTCATCCGCGTCGGGCCCTGCCGCGATGAGGACGATGGCAGACGAACGGGCATCCGAGGCAGCGGACCCGGAAGCAGCCGAGCCAGCAGCTGCCGTCGCTGTCTCGACCGTCACCTCTCCTCCTGCCAGCTGCACCGCGACCCACGTGCCCGCCGCGTCCTGCACGATCCCCTTCGCCCGTACCAGGTGAGCGGCGTGCGATCGCAGCACCGCGATGATCGCGTCGACATCCGCGGGGCGTGGCACGTCGACGGTGACCGTCGAGTGGACCGCCGCATGCTCCATCGGGCGTGCTGGTGTGCGGTCCGTCGAGCGCGCAGTACGCACCCCCGCGCGGCTCGGCACCCTCTCGACGGCCCGCACCTCAGCGTCGGCCCGCACCTCGGCGCCGGTACTCACCTCGGCGCCGGCCCGCACCCCCTCGAGAGCCCGCAGCACCGGCGCCCAATCGTCGTCCCGCACGACCTCGACTGGCACCTCGGCCGCGATCGTCCCGCACGCCTCCACGGTCAGCGAGACCGCCGCCGTCCCCGCCGCTTCCGCCTTCGTCACCACCAGCAGGTCCGCAGCCTGAATCTGCGCCTGGACGACGTCGGCCACGAACTCGTCCCGCAGCCGCCTCACCGTCATGCCGGCATCGACGCACACGACGACGCCACCGGGTCGGAACCCCGGGTAGGTCCTCCACGCGCCTAGCTGCGCAGGGTCGCCGATCCCGCTCACCTCGCACACGACGTGGTCCAGGTCGTCGCGCGCCGCGAGCACGCCCATGGTCCGCTGCACGTCGTCCGTGATCTGGCAGCAGATGCACCCGTTCGTCAGTTCGATCGTGTCTGCACCGGACGACCGGATGAGCGCCGCATCGATGTTCACGTCGCCGAAGTCGTTGACGACGACCGCAGCCCGCCCCAGCGCTCCGCTGCGCAGGACGTGGTTGATGAGCGTCGTCTTCCCCGATCCCAGGTAGCCGCTCACCAGCGTGAGCGGCTTCGTGACGTCCGCCGAGGCCCCCATCAGATCACCTCACCGCTCCTGCACGTTGCTGGCGAAGTGCCGGCCTCCCACCACCGTGCCGTGGATGCGGATGTCGCCCATGGCCTCGGGCGCGACCGCCAGCGGATCCTCCGCCAGCACCGCCAGGTCTGCGAACTTGCCCGGCTCGATCGATCCGACCTCGTCGTCGCTCTTGAGCATGTACGCGCTGCCCAGCGTGATCGCCTCGAGTGCCGCCTCCGCACTGATCCGCTCCGTCTCGCCCATGACGCGCCCGGACTGCGTGAGGCGAGTCGTCGCGTGCTTCGCCGACGCGAGCGGACCCAGCGGGGTGATGGGCGAGTCCGAGTGCACGCTGATCGGCACCCCGCTTCGCAGAGCAGTGGCCGCGGCGTTGTTCCTGCGCGCCCGATCGGGCCCCATCGTGAGGTCCAGGTGCTGGTCGCCCCACTGCCAGATGTGGTTGGAGAAGATGTTCGCGCACGCGCCCAGGGCCGCGAGCCTGCGGTACTGGGCGGGTGTGGACATCTGCGAGTGCGTGCACGTGTGGCGGTGATCCGGCCGGGGGTGCGCGATGAGCACCCGCTCGAGCGTGTCGAGGAACAGCTGGGTCGACTGGTCGCCGTTGCAGTGGACGTGGATGAGGAGGCCGGCCTGGTGGAAGACCTCGAAGGCGCGGTGGAACTCCTCCGGACTCACGTTCCACATGCCGTTGGGCTGGTCGCCGTAGTAGCCGGGTTCCCGCACCCGGGCGGTGAAGCCCTGCAGGGTCCCGTCGAGCATGAGCTTCACCCCGCCGAAGCGCAGCGTGTCGGTCGACGAGTCCCGCAGCTCGACGAGCCGCTGCGCGTCCTCGACGAGCCCGGAGGACATCGGCCCCACGCCCGCACCGAAGTGGAAGACGTGCATCCGCGCCGGATAGTCCTCGCCCACCGATGTGCGGTAGAGGTCCACCCCCTCGTCGCTCATGAGCACGCGCGATCCCAGGTCTGTCACGGTGGTCGTGCCGGTGTTCACCGCGTTCTGCCCGAACTTCGCCAGTGCCTCCGCATCGACGCTCAGCAGGTCGCTGTTCTTCGCCAGCTCCTGCACGAGCCCCATCGCCACGAACTCGTGCAGCTCGCCGTTGGGCCTGCCGTCCGCGTCGAGGGCGACGCCGTCGACGCCCGCCGCCTCGTCCACCCCGCACCGCTGCATCGCCACGGTGTTGATGGTGCACGCGTGGCCGCTCGCCTGGTTGATGTAGATCGGGCGCGTCGTGGACACCCGGTCCAGGTCCGTCGCCGTGAGCGGCTCTCCGTCGAAGAAGATCGGGTCCAGGCCCCACGCGATCATCGTCTGCTCCGGGTCCGCGATCTTCGCCTCCTCCGCCTGCAGCCGGGAGATGACGTCCGCGACCGAACGGCAGCCGGGCCAGTGCACGCCGTCGGGATCCGTGCGGTCGACGAACCCGACGTACGTCCCCTTCCACACATTGCCGGTGCCGCCGTGGCTGTGCGCCTCGACGAACCCGGGCAGCAGGACCGCGTCCTTGTACCGATCGTCGACGACGGCGCGTGGGTAGGTGAGCAGCTCCTCCACCGTCCCGACGGCGCGGAAGCGGTCTCCGCGCACCGCGACGGCCTCGGCGGTGGGGCAGGTGGGATCCATCGTCCGCACCAGCCGTGCGGGGTAGATGATCGTCGGTTCTGTGGCTGACCGCTGGGTCGAGTCAGTCATGGGAGGCTCCTTCGCCGTGTCCGATGATGCGGGCTGTGACGCTCACCTCATCCTGCCAAACCACCCGGCCCCCCGTCCCACCGCATCTCACACTCCAGCCCTCCCCACCCCACGTAGACTCATCCGCATGGGAAAGAAGTCCAAGAAGTCCAAGGAAGAGATCATCGCCAAGCGCCTCGCGAAGGCGAAGGCCGGCGCATGGGTGCCCAGGCCGTTCGAGGGCCTGCCGTTCGAGGCGGACCTCGTCTGCCTGCGCGAGCTGGTCCCCGCCGCCACCGCCACCGCGAAGCTGACGGAGGAGTACGGGGGCCGTGAGGTCACCTTCGCCTCGCTGCTGCCGGCGGCCTGGCAGGCGCTGCACCGTCAGGACGGTCTCCTCATGGCGGGTCTGCAGGTGCCGTTCTCGTCGCCGGATCCGTCCCGCGACATCGCCGCCGCACTGCTGGCCGTCGCCGAGGGTGAGCCCGGCACGTTCCGCGAGGTCGACTCCCAGCCGGGTGAGGGCCCGCGCCTGCAGGACATCCTCGACCTGTCCGTGCCCTTCGACGTCACCGTCCACGAGACGTTCGACTTCTGGCTGCCGGAGGACGAATCGCAGCGTGACGAGGACGTCGTCGCCGCGCTCGATCAGGCCAACGAGGCGATCAGCCCCACGGAGAAGCTCGTGTCCGCACCGGCCGCCTACTGGACCAACATGGCCGGCCGCGTCTACGTCCGCTGGGCGCACACGGAGCAGGAGGACGTCGTCCTCAATGCCCTTGCCCGCCTCCATGCCAAGAGCGGCAACGACATGGGCGCGGACAGCGGCAAGTACCTGGGCTGCTTCCGCGCCCACGGCATCGCAGTCCCCGTCTGGGAGTTCGCTCCGGACACGCAGCCGGACGACCTCGAGGAGGGCCTCGCGGCCTTCGTCGCCCGGTTCGACGAGGCTGCAGCTGTCACGTCACCGCTCGATCACGAAGAGCGCCGAGCGAAGGCCGGCGTGGTCTCACGCCAGCTGACCATCCGATGAGCTCACCCGCGCAGAACTCCGCCGCCGAGGTCCCGGCCGGCGCCCCGCATGCCGTCGCCGTGATCATCCCGGCGAAGGACGAGGAGGATCGGATCGCGGCGACCGTCGCCTCGGCGAAGCGGATCCCGGGAGCGGATCTCGTGCTCGTCGTCGACGACGGGTCGTCGGACGGCACAGGGCCGCGTGCCCGCGCCGCCGGCGCCCAGGTCGTCACCCACCGCACCAACAAGGGCAAGGCCCAGGCGATGATGACGGGTTCGTTCGCCGTGCGGAACCGGGAGATCTCCGAGCTGGCCCCGGGGGAGCAGGCGCGCCACCGCGCGCTGCTGTTCATCGACGGGGACCTCGAGGACTCCGCCGTGAACACGGCACCGCTGGCCGGGCCGGTCCTTGCCGGCGAAGCGGACGCGACGATCGCGGTCCTGCCCGCGCAGAAGCGTGCGGGCGGCGGGTTCGGCTTCGTCGTCGGCCTCGCGAAGAAGGGCATCGAGCGGCTGTCCGGGTTCCAGGCCACCCAGCCGCTGTCCGGCATGCGCTGCATGACCCGGGAAGCGTTCACGGCGACCCAGCCGTTCGCCCCGGGGTGGGGCGTCGAGACCGGCATGACGATCGATCTCGTCTGGGCCGGCATGCGCGTGCGCGAGGTCGAATGCGACCTCCACCACCGCGTGACGGGCCGCGACCTCCGAGCACAGCTGCACCGCGCCGCCCAGTACCGGGACGTCGCGCGTGCGCTCGCCGCCCGTGAGCTGCGCGGTCGTGTGAGCGGTGGCCGACGGCCGGGTCGCGAAACCGGAGGCGCGCTCTCGTGACGGACCAGTCCAGCACGCGGTACGCCTACCTGGGCCCCGCGGCGACCTTCACCGAGGCCGCCCTGATCGGCCTCCTCACGGAGCGCGGAGTGCTCGAGACGGCCGAGCGCATTCCGATGCGCTCCGCCGACGCGATGCTCGAGGCGGTGCGCGCGGGCGAGGTCGATGCGGCGGTCGTGCCCATCGAGAACTCGGTCGAGGGAGGCGTGCCGGCCACCCTCGATGCGCTGACCCGCTACGGTCGGCTGCAGATCGTCGCCGAGGCCGTCGTCCCCGTCCGCTTCGTGCTCGCCGCCCTGCCGGGGACGGTCACGCGCGAGACGCTCAGGTCCTACGGCACCCACCCGCACGCGGAGGCGCAGACGCGGCTCTGGATGCAGCGGAACGCGCCCCAGGCCGAGTACCGGGTGACGTCCTCGACGGCGGCGGCCGCGCAGGAACTGGCGGCGTCCGCGGAGCCGGCGGGGGCCTCGGCGGGGGTGGCGGGTTCGACGGACCTGCCCTACCAGGCGGTCATCGGGCCGCTGCTGGCGGCGCAGACGTACGGGCTCGAGGTGCTCGCCGACGACATCGGCGACAACACGCTGGCGGAGACGCGGTTCATCTGCGTCGAGCGCCCGGGCGCGATCCCGGAGCCCACCGGCTGGGACCGCACGACGATCGTCGTGGGACTGGCGAGCGACAGGGCCGGTGCGCTGCTGGAGATGCTCGAGCAGCTGTCCGCCCGCGGCGTGAACATGTCACGCATCGAATCGCGGCCCACCGGCGACGGGCTGGGCCTGTACCAGTTCTCGATCGACGTGCTGGGGCACGTGGCGGAGGCGCGTGTGGCCGAGGCGCTGCGCGGCATCCACCGCGTTGCGGGGTCCGTGAAGTTCCTGGGCTCGTACCCCATGGCATCGGCCACCCGCACAGAGCTGAACGGAACGAAGAAGGCCGTCGATCCGCGGGTCGCGGACGACGCGTTCGACCGGGCGCAGGCGTGGCTCGACGACGTGACGGGCCGGTAGACTGCGGTGAACTCCGACCCGACCCGCAAGGACGCCTGTGTCTCAGAATCCTGACTTCGATGCGATCTTCGGCTCCGACGATGCGACGACTGCATCGGGCGGGGCCGCTGCGACGCGGACCGCTGCCCGCCCGCGCAAGAAGAAGACCGGTCGGAAGCTCCTGGCGATCCTCCTCGTCCTGGTCCTGCTCGTCGTCGCGGCCATCGCCGCCTACGTGTTCTACCTGGGCAGCCTGTGGAACGACAACTCGAACCAGATGGGTGAGGACGCGGTGTTCGGCGGCCAGCAGCCGGTCGCGGAGGACGACGGGGCCCTGAACATCCTCCTGCTGGGCTCCGACGCCCGTGACGAGGACGTCGACTACTCCGGCGATTCCAGCGGCAACCGCTCGGACACGATCATGGTCATGCACCTGAGCGGTGACCGCCAGGGCGCGCAGATCATGTCGATCCCCCGCGACACCTGGGTGGACATCGAGGGCCACGGGCAGGGGAAGATCAATGCGGCCATGAGCCACGGCGGACTCCCGCTCGCCACGCAGACCGTCAGCGACTTCATCGACGCACCCATCCACCACGTCGCGATCATGGACTTCGAGGGCTTCCAGGCGCTCACTGACAGCGTGGGCGGCGTGACGGTGGAATCGGAGAGCTCCTTCGAATCCGGCGGCCATTCCTTCACCGAGGGCGCGAACGAACTCTCCGGCGAGGAAGCGCTGGCGTTCGTCCGGGCGCGCAAGAACTTCGCGGACGGCGACCTCCAGCGCATCCGCAACCAGCAGGCGTTCCTCTCCGGACTCATGGACGAGATCATCACGGCCGGCACCCTGGGCAACCCCGTGAAGGTGGCGGGCTTGGTGCGGGACTTCTCCCCCTACATGACGGTGGACGACAAGCTGGACTCCTCGAAGATCGCATCGCTGGCCTACGAGATGCGCAGCATGCGGTCGGGGGACATGCAGTTCTTCTCCGCTCCGATCGCAGGTGCGGGCCGGTCGGGCGACGGGCAGGCGATCCTCAACGTCGACGAGGAGGAGCTCGAGACGATCAGGGACGCGTTCGCCGACGATGCCGTGGACGAGTACGCGGACAGTGCGGAGTCAGTCCACCTCTGACGGGGCGGAGGACGGCTCGAAGATGCCTCACGAATGAGTTCTGGTCTTTGAGCTGAGCCTGTCGTGCGTTCTGCGAACAGGCCGTCGACCCGTTCAGTCCTGCGGCGAGAGGTGCTGGACCGGCTCGATGTCCAGCAGGGAGCGCAGGCGCGACAGGTCGTAGGTCCGCTCCCGCACGTACGCCTCGATCTCCGCGGTCGTGTGCGGCGGACGGTTCCTGGCAGTCGGCGCCTTGATGCGCTTCTGGGCGATCCACGCGCGCGCCTTCGCCAGGTCGGCCGGACGAGAATCGAGCGTCATATGCGGGTGATCCGTCCGCGCGATGTAGGTGTTGATCGCCTCGTGGAGCACGTAGGGCTGCGGATCCGCGATGTTCACCGGGCCGCTGACGCGTGGGCGGTCGAGTCCCGCGATCGCTGCGGCGACGACGGTGTCCACATGCGCGAGCATCGTCTGGTTCTTCGCACCGTCAGGCAGGGTGAGGACGCCCCGTCGTGAGAAGCGCGTGAGCGTCTCGATCACGCCGTCGTCCTGACCGGGGGAGTAGAGGCGTGCGGGACGCAGCACCAGGGCGTCGGGGCGGACGCGCGTGAGCACGCCCTCTGCGAGCGCTGCGGTCCGCGCGAACTCATCGCGGTACTCGTCGATGTCGAGCGGCCCGGCCTCCTCGTAGAGCCGCGCATGATCCCGGTGCAGTCCGTAGACGGCGGTCGAGGACAGGTGGATGAAGCGTGCGCGGGGGAAGGCGTCGAGCACCTTCCGCGTGCCGACGACGTTGATGTCGTGGAAATCCTCCGGCGCACCCCAGTCGGTGCTCAGTCGGGCGCAGTGGACGACCGCGGTGACGCGTCGTGCGAGCGCCGTGACGTCGACGGGTGCGTCCTGGCGGAGGTCCCAGTCGATGTGGTGGACGTGCGACGGGAGGTCGGGGTTCTGTCGGCCGACGGTGAGGACGGGGGTGCCGCGCGCCAGCAGATCGCGCACGACGGCCTCTCCGACCAGTCCGGTGGCGCCGGTGACGATGACGGTCATGGGGTGGCGGGCTCCTCATTCCAAGGGGGTCGGCACCAGGCTAGCCTGTGGCGCGGGTTCAGCGGCCCTTCCACTCCGGTGCGCGCTTGGTGAGGAACGCGTCGATCCCCTCCTGCGCGTCATCGAGCACCGCGTTCGCGGCCATCGTCTTCGACATCTCCTGGTACGCGTCCTCGACGGGCATGCTGACCTGGCGGTAGAACGCCTCCTTGCCGATCGCCACGGTGGCGGAGGACGCCTGCGCGATCTTCACCGCGAGTTCGTCCGTGGCGCGGATCAGCTGGTCGTCGTCCACGACGTCCGACACCATCCCCAGCTCCAGCGCCCGCTCCGCGCTGACGGGGTCGCCGGTCAGCAGCATCCGCATGGCCTGCTTGGTGGGCAGGGCGCGCGCGATGGCCACGCCCGGGGTGGAGCAGAACAGTCCGATCTTCACGCCCGGCGTGGCGAAAGCGGCGGACTTCGCCGCGACCACCAGATCGCACGTCGCCGCCAGCTGCGCACCCGCAGCGGTCGCCAGCCCGTGGACGCGGGCGATGACGGGCTGGGGGATCCGCTGGATCGTGAGCATGAGCTCCGTGCAGACGTCGAAGATCTCCTGCTGGCGGGCGTGATCCGCGCCCCGGACCTCCTTGAGGTCGTGGCCGGAGGAGAAGGTGGGGCCCTCTGCCGCGAGGACGACGACGTGCACGGAGGTGTCCTCGCCGATCGCCGCGAGTGCGTCGCGCAGTCGACTCATGAGTTCGGTCGACAGCGCGTTGCGGGTCTGCGGTGAGTTGAGGGTGAGCGTCGAGACGGTGCCCTGTGTGGAGGAGAGGATCAGATCAGCCATGCCGCCATGCTAGGCGTCACATCATCCTGGCGACAGGACGTTCCAGAAACTTTGCCTTGAGTGGAATAGGCTCAACTTTGATGACGTTCTTCTGGCATACGAATCACCCCTGTGGGAAGAAGGACCTATGGAAGCGAAGTTCACCACCAAGAGTCAGGAAGTGCTGGGGGCTGCGGCGAAGGATGCCGTGGCTCGCGGTCACGGCCACATCGAACCCGCCCATCTGCTCGCCCAGCTCGTCGCCCAGCCGGACAGCATCGCGGTGTCGCTGCTGGAAGCGGCGGGGGCCTCGGCGGCGGATGCGGCGAGTGCCGCGAAGCGAGTGCTCGACGGCCAGCCGACCGTCTCCGGGTCGTCCGTGACCCAGCCGGGCCTCTCGCGGCCGTCCATGCAGCTCATCAATGCGGCGGAGCAGGAGATGCAGGCGCTGGGCGACCAGTTCGTCTCCACCGAGCACCTGCTGCTGGGGGCGGCGGCGGACACCGGCGACATCGGCCAGGCGCTGCAGCGCGCCGGCGCGGGCCGCGACGCGCTGCTGGCCGTGCTGGACCAGGTGCGCGGCGGGAAGAAGGTCACCAGCGAGGACCCGGAGTCCACGTTCCAGTCGCTCGAGAAGTTCGGCGTCGACCTCACCGCGGTCGCGCGCGAGGGCAAGCTGGACCCCGTGATCGGCCGCGACGCGGAGATCCGCCGGGTCGTGCAGGTGCTCAGCCGCCGCACGAAGAACAACCCGGTGCTGATCGGCGAGCCCGGCGTCGGCAAGACCGCCGTCGTGGAAGGCCTCGCGCAGCGCATCGTCGCCGGTGACGTGCCGGAATCGCTGCGGAACAAGCAGCTCGTCAGCCTGGACCTGTCCGCGATGGTCGCGGGCGCCAAGTACCGCGGCGAGTTCGAGGAGCGGCTCAAGGCCGTGCTCGAGGAGATCAAGGAGTCCGACGGCGAGGTCGTCACGTTCATCGACGAGATCCACACGCTCGTCGGCGCGGGCGCCGGCGGCGATTCGTCGATGGACGCCGGCAACATGCTCAAGCCCATGCTGGCGCGCGGCGAGCTGCGCATGATCGGCGCGACCACACTGGACGAGTACCGGGAGAACATCGAGAAGGACCCCGCGCTGGAGCGCCGCTTCCAGCAGGTGTTCGTGGGCGAGCCCAGCGTCGAGGACTCCGTCGCGATCCTCCGCGGGCTCAAGGAGCGCTACGAGGCGCACCACAAGGTGACGATCGCGGACTCCGCCCTGGTCGCCGCGGCGTCGCTGTCGAACCGGTACATCGCTGATCGGCAGCTGCCGGACAAGGCGATCGACCTGGTCGACGAGGCCGCCTCCCGCCTGCGCATGGAGATCGACTCCGCACCCATCGAGATCGACGAGCTGCAGCGCTCCGTCGACCGCCTCAAGATGGAGGAGATGGCGCTGTCGAACGAATCCGACGCGGCATCGAAGGAGCGCCTGAAGGCGCTGCAGCAGGAGCTCGCGGACAAGCAGGAGGACCTGGCCGGCCTCACCGCCGTCTGGGAGCGCCAGCGTGCGGGCCTCAACCGGGTGGGCGACCTCAAGGAGAAGCTCGACGACCTGCGCAACCAGGCCGAGGTCGCCCGCCGCGACACGGACCTGGCGACCGCCTCCCGCCTGCTCTACGGGGAGATCCCCGCCGTGGAGAAGGAGATCGCCGCCGCCGAGGCCGCAGAGGCCGAGGATGCGGGCTCCGGTTCCGGGACGGGCACCGGCCGGCCCATGGTGGGCGACCACGTGACGGCGGACGACATCGCCGAGGTCGTCGCCGCCTGGACCGGCATCCCCGCCGGCCGCCTGCTGCAGGGGGAGCGGGAGAAGCTGCTCCACGCGGAGGACGAGATCGGCAGGCGGCTCATCGGCCAGCATGCGGCGGTCGAGACGGTGTCGGACGCGATCAGGCGCTCACGCGCGGGAGTGTCCGATCCGGACCGGCCCACGGGCTCGTTCCTGTTCCTGGGCCCCACGGGTGTGGGCAAGACGGAGCTGGCGAAGTCCCTGGCCGACTTCCTCTTCGATGACGAGCGCGCGATGATCCGCGTCGACATGAGCGAGTACGGCGAGAAGCACTCCGTGTCCCGCCTGGTCGGCGCGCCTCCCGGGTACGTGGGCTATGAGTCCGGCGGTCAGCTCACCGAGGCCGTCCGCCGGCGACCGTACTCCGTCGTGCTGCTGGACGAGGTCGAGAAGGCCCACCCGGACGTGTTCGACATCCTGCTGCAGGTTCTGGACGACGGCCGGCTGACGGACGGGCAGGGGCGGACCGTGGACTTCCGGAACACGATCCTCATCCTCACGTCCAACCTGGGCTCGCAGTTCCTGGTGGATCAGAGCCTGGCCAAGGATGAGCAGCGGGCGAAGGTCATGGACATCGTGAACCTGTCGTTCAAGCCGGAGTTCCTCAACCGCCTGGATGACGTCGTCGTCTTCGACGCACTGAGCACGAAGGAGCTCTCCCGCATCGTCGACCTGCAGATCGGGCTGATGCAGAAGCGGCTCGCGGAGAAGCGGATCACGCTCACCGCGACGGACGCGGCGAAGGACTGGCTGGCGATCGAGGGCTACGACCCCGCCTACGGCGCTCGCCCGCTGCGCAGGCTCGTGCAGCGTGAGATCGGCGACCGGCTGGCCAAGCAGATCCTGTCCGGCGACATCCACGACGGCGATGCCGTGACGGTGGACCGACCGGCGGAGTGCGAGGAGAAGGGCCTGCGGCTGACCGCCGTGCGGTGACGCGAGCGGCACGCAGCACGATGAGCAGGGGCGTCCGACAGCAGATGCTGTCGGACGCCCCTTGGCGTGTGCTGTGCTGCCCGAGTCTCAGGCGTGCAGGACCAGGCCCAGGACGATCGTGGCACCCACGAGGAACGGGCCCATGGGCAGTGTGGTCTTCGCCCCGCGGGTGGACCGCCCCCGCAGGCGCTGCAGGAGGAGTGCGGACAGGCCCCAGAGGAGCGCGGCGACGAAGCCCAGGAAGACGCCCCCGACGATCTCCATCCAGCCGAATGCGCCCAGACACGCACCCAGGGTGGCGCCCAGCTTCACATCGCCCAGGCCGAAGTCGCCGCGGCTCACTATCGCCAGGACGAAGAAGACTGCAGTGAGGGCGACCAAGCCCAGCAGTGCGCGCCCCCCGGTCCCCCACTCGCCCAGCACCGTCGCGTGGACGGCGAGTGCCAGAGCGCTCGCCCCCGCCAGCGGCAGGCTCAGCAGATCGGGGATGCGCCGCTCCCGCACGTCGACCAGCGCGATGAGGGGCCCGCAGGCACTCAGCAGCGCCAGGGGGAGGACCCCCGCGAAGTCCCAGCCGTGCAGCGCGATCTGCACGAGAGCCAGGCCCAGACCCAGCCCCACGACTGCACTGACCACGAACCGGGATGGCGCCTCACGGCGGAAGACCCGCCACTCGAAACGGTCGGTCGCCGTGTCGCCGTCCGGGGCCGGACGCGTCGATGCCGACCGGACTGCGACCGACCCGTCGGAGGCCGGTTCGCCCGTCGTCGTGTCACCCGGTCGTGCTGCGTCAGCGTGCGTGCTCATGCGCATACCCCCGTGTCTCCGGTGTGTGCTCCAGCAGGGAGACGCGCACGAACGCGCTCAGCCCGAATCCGACGGTGGCCGCTGCCACCGCGATGACAGGGGAGACCCCATAGGCCCACGGCATGCCCGCGAACACGCCGCTGAACGCCGCGATGATCGCCTGCGACACCGCCAGCACGACGGGCACCGCGAAGACCGCGATGAGGTGGTCGCGCTCCAGCGGCCGTCCGTGCAGGGCGTGCACCCAGTCCGCCGCGACCGCGGCGAGGAACGGGCACATCAGGAACCAGAGCGGATCGGTCGTGCCCACCAGCAGGGAGATGAGCAGGTCGAGGGTGAAGTACACCCCGATCGCCCACAGCCAGGGTCGGATGAACTCCCGCATCCCGGTCAGCTCTCCGCCGAGGGATCGAACTCCAGCGAGTTGCGGATCTGTTCGATCTGGTCCTCGCTGAGGCCGCCCTCCGTGTTCGTCGTGAGCTCGACGACCGCGGTCTTCCCGCTGGACCGGTCCGCCACCGCCCAGAAGCGGCCGGTGTACGTCGCGCCGTCGCCGGCACCGGTGAACTCGAACTGCATCTCCTGGGCCTGGTCCGCGCCGTCGACGGAGATCTCCGATTCCGTGCCCTGCTGGAACGTGCCGCCGTACCAGCCCTCGAACGTCGCGCGGGAGGACACCTCCGACAGCGCCGAGGTCGCGTACGGTCCGGAGTCCAGCTCCGGTGCGATGCGCACGCGGGCCGTCGCGCCGTCCACGGAGCTGTCCGCGCCCACCGTCCACATGTCCGACAGTGCCTCGGAGGGGGAGTCCACCCACTCCTCGGGCACGGAGACGGTGACGGGGCCCGCCTGGATCTCACGCCCCGCGGGCTGACCGCAGCCTGACAGGAGGAGCATCGTGAGCCCCATCGTCGCAGCCAGCGCCATCCGTGCTCTGTGCATCATCGTCCATTCCTCTTTCCGTCGACGTCTTCGATTCCGACCACCGGACACCGGCGAGACGGCCGCTGTCCGTGCGCCTGCGGCGCTGCTCACTGTCCCAGGCAGTCCACGTTCTGGATCCTCTCCCAGCCGTTGGGTCCATGCCGCCACACGTACGCGTCGTTCAGGGTGCTCGACGACGAGTCGTCGTTGAAGCCGTAGCCCAGGCCGATGCCGAAGAGCTTGCCGCCCCACTCGTCGCCGTCGTCGTTGAAGACATTGTCGTAGTAGGTCTCCGTCAGATCCGTGACGTCCGGATCCTTGATGATATCCATGAGCCCCTGCTGCTCCGGGGTGAGCGCACCCTCGAACCCGTTGTTCTCGATGTCGCTCAGGTTGGGGATGCCGCCCGGGTTCTGGATCCAGGCCTCGAACTTCGCACGTGCAGCCGGGTCCGTCAGGTCGAAGTCCGCACTGTAGCGGACCGCGCTGCTGTCACTGGTGCCGTCGCCGCCGGCTTGGAACACCTGGGTGATGTCCACGCCCACCACATTGCCGTCGTTGTCGACGGTGTAGGAGAGGATCGTGCCCGTTCCCGCATTGCCGCCGATCGACTCGTCCAGGACACCGCCCTCGCCGGAGACGTCGCCCTTCAGCTCGATCGAGTACGTCCGCTGGTCATCGGCGGTGGAGTCGCGGTCGGATCCGCGATCGTGCTCGACGATGACCTCACCGCCCAGCGACAGTTCGCCCCCGGCCTCGGGCAGCAGGTCGACGATCTGCTGGGGGACGTTCGCGCCTCCATCCGACTCACCTTCGCCTGAGTCGCCGGATCCGTCCCCGCTGCCGTCCCCGCCGGATCCGTCCCCTCCGGATCCGTCTCCCGTGTCGTCACCGCCGCCCAGGTCGATGCCCGCATCGCCGCCGCCGTGCAGGTCCAGTTCGTACTGGTCGTACGTCTTCTGCGGGTCCGACGGCGGTTCGTGCGGGTTGAGCCAGGGGCCCACGAAGGGGACTTTGTTCCGCCAGTCCTCGACGCGGTCCTGCTGGTCCTGCGCGAACTGCTCCGCGTCCTCCCACGAGTCGAAAACCCAGGTATCGCCGTTGCCGTACGTGAAGGTGCCGCCCGCACCCAGATCGATCTCCACGTAATCGCCGGCCTTGACTTTGCCCGCATCGACGTCGACCCCACCGCCCCACTGGTCGACCAGGGAGACCTCCGCGGTGCCGTCGGAGTACTTGGTGATCTTCAACTGGACGCCGCCGTCCAGCGTGATGAAGAGGACGTCGACCTTGGAGCCGTGGCCGTCGGTCTCCTCCGACACCATGCAGGTGGGCAGATCGTCCTCGGGGCTCTCCTGCCCCTCGCAGGCACCGCCGCCACCGCCGGGGATGTGGGACAGGATCGAGCAGATGCTCTTCTCGATCCCCGCGTTGAGGTCCGCCTTCCACGGTGTCGCGGCGGTCGCGATGATGACGATTGAGACGACGACGATGACGCCCACGTACTCGACCGTGCTCGCTCCCCGCTCGCCGCGGGTGCGCCAGAGGCGTCGCAGATCGTCGAACCCGGACCGGGACGCGAAGCGCTCAGAGCGCGAGGAGGGGACCATGCCGTGATCGTATGGACGGACTCGCGCCGAGCGCATGGGCTCGAAGGCCCAAAGCGAGGCCCAACCTGGGGCCCAGACGGGGGCCCAGAACGGCCCCGTCCACAGCGGTTCCGGGCCCCGGCCTCGGCGGCGGTCACCGGTTCACGCACGGCGGGCTGTCCGCATCGCCCACAGGCAGCCGGCCGCTGCGGCGATGACCGCGGTGGCCGCGTCGATCCCCAGCCCTGCGAAGAGCAGCGGGTCCGGAGGCTGCGCCAGGAGGAGCGCGCAGACGGTGAACGGCAGGATGACCGTCGCCGTGCCCAGGAAGGCCCCCGGCAGGACGTTCGCGAACACGCGGCGCAGCGGTGCGCGACGGTCCAGCATCCCGCGAGCCACGATCTCCGAGTAGGCGAACCGGACCAGGCAGAGGGCGGCGACGAGGAGCACGACCGCGGGCATCGCCCCCAGCAGCATGCCCAACGCCGGTCCCGCGCAGATCGCCGCGACGATCATGACGAGGGTGATCGCCGCGTGGGACCACAGCGCGTGGAGGAAGGACGGACGGTGCAGCATCAGGCCGCATCCTCCTCGTCCGGCTGCTCCTCCGGATCGTCGCACGAGAGCAGCGGCTGGAGCTGCGAGCCCGCCACCGCCAGGTCCGCAGATCTCGCGTCGACCACCTGCTTCTCCATCGCCTGATCCGCGGATGACCGCACGATGCTCAGCCCCATCGACTCGACGAGGTCCTCCGGCTGCGCGTCCGGTCCCGTCGCGATGGTCGCCTCCGCGAAGACCGCATCGCCGGCGAGCCGGTCCTGGAGTGCGGCCGAGGCGTCGGTCCCGAACGCGTCCGCAGTGTCCCATGCGGCGTGGAAGACGGTCGCATTCGTCTGGCGGCGCAGGTCCAGCGAGTAGACCCGCCACACGGCACCGTCGTCGTCCAGGGAGAGCGAGCGGGACGGCTGGTCGCCGGCCGAGTCCGCGGCGCGCAGCGCATCGAGGCTCCACTGCTCGGAACCCCAGCCGGCGATCTCGACGCGCTGCGGCGTCCCGCCCTGCGCGTGCGTGACGCTCACAGACAGCAGTCCGGTGAGACCCAGCTCGGCTGCGAAGCGCGCCGCCTGGGGCTGCGGGGATGAACCGTCCTCCGTCCCCAGATCCAGGACGGTCACCCGGCGCGACGTGCCGGAGACCGAGTCGCGCTCCTCGAGTTCGCCCAGGACGCCGTCCCGGGGGCCGGTGCGCTGCGCGGTGGCGCGAGGTTCCTGCTCCGTGTCGCCGATGAGGCCGATCGTCCCGGCGGCTTCCCGGAACCCGTCCGCGACGCCGGCCGGGGCCGGACCGGCACCGGCGTCGATCGCGGCCGTCGCCGTCGACGATCCGGCCAGCAGCCAGCGCTGCGCGGCGGCACTGTCCGGGAACGCGTAGAGCAGCACGGAATCCTGCTGGTCCGGATCGTCGACGGCGACCTCGACCTGTCCGTCTCCGTAGGTCGAGGCGCGCTGCGCGCCGTCGATGCTGGTCGTGGAGAAGGCGAGCAACTGGCCGGCCATGAGCCGGTCGCGCCCCACCGCTTCGCACGTGGGCAGGACGGAGACGGGTTGATCGCAGCCGGTGCTGGAGCACACAGCGCCCGTCAGGCGGTTCCCCACGCTGCTGCCCACCGGCAGCAGGAGTGCCGCGACGATCGTGACGGCGATGAGCAGCTTGGGAGCGCGGGCGTCCGAGGCCGCCCGCCGCTCCTCCTTCGACGCCTTCTCTCGCGGCGGGAACACCGCGTGCAGCAGATCCCGCAGCCGGTCGTTCATGCCTGTGCCCCCAGCGCCGGGATGGGTTCCGGGACCACCCGGGCGCCCACCGTGATTCCCCAGCGCTCGAAGGACCCGGGCGCCGCCTCCAGCACCGCGACGCTATCGCGGACCAGGCCGTGCGCGTGCCACGGGCGCAGGGCGGCGGTTCGGAGGACCGTGCCGTCCTCCGCCAGGTAGGCCGTCTCGAGCGGCTGGGTCATCCCGATGCCGTGGACGGAGCTGCACGGGACGATGAGCAGGGCGGTCTCCCGAGACAGGAGGAGTCCGCGCAGGCGACGCAGTGAGTTCGCCGCGACCGGGACCTCGGGCGCGGTGCGATCCGAGGACGGGTCAGGGACCGGAGACGGCGCGTCATCTGCGTCTGCACCGGCGTTCGCCGCGGGCGGCTCGATGCGGAGGCGCGCGATCCGGGTCGAGGCGCGCAGCGGGGCGAAGACTCCTCGATGTGCCATGGGTCCGGGCCTCCTCAGCTCTGTGCGTCGGAAGGCTGTGCGTCGTCCGACTGAGCGTCTTCTGACTGCGCGTCGCCGGGTTGGGAGCCGTCCGCCTGCGCGTCGTCCGGCACCGGCAGGCGCAGCTGCGCGGTGTCGCTGATGCGCAGGACGACCTCGTCACCGGAGAACTCCGTGTCCGAGTAGTGGGCCCACAGGGTGAGCGGTTCGCCCGACAGGTCCGTGGCGATCGACGAACCCTGCGCGCACAGGCAGTCGGTCGACGCGGCGGTCGTGGGGGACAGGAGCGTCTGCGCGTCCTCGTCGAGGAGGCTGAAGTTCGCGGTCGTGGGGTAGGTCGACAGGGACGCATAGGGGTTCGGGCCGAAGTACTGCTCGCCGGCCCCCGGTCGCGTGACCGTCAGCGCGTCGTCCTCGTAGGACCCCGACGCCGTCGAGACCTGTGCCTCGAGGCGGATCCCGTCGTCGAAGCGCTCGAAGGCGGTGACGGACACCTGGATCTCCGAATCATCGCCGTCGCCGGTGCCCGTCATGACGCCCTCTGCGATCGCGTCCGGATTGGGAGTCGCGGCGTCCTCCATGTCCGGGATGTCCGGCAGCTCGCGGCCCGCATCGACCGCGGCATCGACGTCTTCGACGGACTCGAAGGAGAAGGACACGCGGCGGTTCTTCTCCTGGTTCGCCTCGATCGCCTGGTTCTGGGAATCGCGGTTGGGGAAGGCCGGGCGGGTCTCGCCGAAGCCCTCGGTCTCCAGCGTGATGTCGGAGCCCTCGAGACGGCCCGCCATCTCCTCCTCGACCGCGGCGGCGCGACGCTCGGAGAGTTCCTGGTTGTAGGGGTCCTCACCCTCGTCGTCCGTGTGGCCCTCGACCGTGACGGGCTGGCCTGCAGCATCCTCCTTCAGCTGCTCGGCGGAGTCGTCGAGGATGTCCTGGGCCTCGTCCGTCAGCTCGTCCGAGTCGAAGTCGAAGAGGACGTCCGCGGGCAGATTCACGCGCGTGATCTCCTGGTCCTTCTCCACGAAGGAGCCGCCGACCGTCTCCTCCGTGGAGGTGAGCGGGACGGAGCGCGAGACGGTGGCGCCGGCGCCGTAGCCCCACGGGAACTCCTGCGCGATGGACGAGCTGATCGTCACGTTCGTGAGCTCCTCGTCGTACGTCATCGCCTGCCCCTGGCTGACGGGCACATCTGCCAGCGGCTGGAGGGATTCGCCGGCGAGCACGTCGACCTCGTCGCTCGCAGGCGCGGGGAAGTCGAGGTAGAAGAGCTCGGTGGGGTCGCTCGACGGGTCGCTGGGCGTGGAGTTCGCGACCGCGGAGCAGACGCACTGCGTCTTGTGGACGGTGTCCGCCGCGGGACCGGCGTCCGGCACGTTCGCGGGGGAGCCGGGATCGAAGTTCCCGCTGCCGCCGTCGTGCTGGAGCGGTTCGAGCAGCGTGCCGGTCTCCCGATCGACGAGGCGCACCCACGGGCGCAGCCCCACACTCTCCGCGGAGCTCGTGAGGATGTCCGACGCCAGTCCCTCCCCGTCGACCGGCTGCAGCCAGGCGCCGATGAGGCGGACGGACTCCCCATCGGAGTCGAGCGAGACGATCTGCAGCTTCGCGCTCCCGGTCCCGCTCTCCGTGGGAAGAGTCACAATCTGCTCGGCCACCGGATCCGGGAGTGTGTTCGACCGGTGGAAGCCGCCCTCCTGGACGATCGCGGGCGGTGCGTCCGCCTGCTCCGAGGTGGCCGCACCGCTCTCGTCGGGCTCTCCGCCGCTCCCGTCCTCGCCCCCGGATGTGCACCCGGAGAGCAGGAGGACGGCGGTCGCGGCGAAGGCGCCCACGCGCCGGATCCCGAGTCCTGAGACGCGACGAACGTGCAGTGTCTGTGCGTGCATGGGGCAGACAGTACACGAGCCCAGAAGTCGTCAAAGTTTAAATGTATGCCGTATGACCTGCTGTGATACAAAAGGGGAGGCTTCATGAACGGCAGGTGACGGAGTGCGCGCAGCCAGTGGTTCGGTGGTAGCTTCACCGATGGACTGCGCCCGGGGTGCGGTAGCTGGACCACTTACTGAGAAGGATTCCGAAGAGAGGGCACGATGGCGGCGACGAGCTCCGCGATGCACCACGCCGCGCCTCCGCCGGCACCGACCGTGCCTCCACCGCCGGCCCAGGCCCCACCGCTGCAGGATCTCCCGCTCCGCATCGCGGGGCCGCCGGCCTCGATCGACGAGGCCCTGCGATCCGTCGCGGGGTCCGGTCCGGCCCTCGTCATCGTCGACGAGCGCGAGGCCACGGCACAGGAGCAGCTGGTCTCCCACGCCCGTGCCGCATCGACCTTCTCGGACGTGACGATCCACCGCTCGCGCCTGTCCCCGCTGGGCGTCAGTGCTCTGGTGCAGGCGGCGCGCTCGCTGGCCGAGGAGCTGCCCGCAGCTCGCGTGCACGATCTCCTGCCGCGGATCGAAACCTCGATCCGCTGCTTCGCCGTGCTCTCCACCGTGTCGAAGCTGCGCGACCCCAACCCGTCGCTGCTGCAGCACATGCGCAGTTGGTGGCCCACCACCCGCTTCCTCGTCGAGGCAGGCGGGACGGTGCATCGGTTCCGACCGCAGTCGACGACGGACCCGCTGGGCTCGCCGTCGGCCGGGACGCCCAGCGTGCTCCTCGTGGCGGGTGAGGATGGTGCCGTGCAGAACGAGCGCACAGGTCGGATCGTCCGGGGACTGGGTGCGGCCTCGGCGATGGCGAAGCAGATTCCCGCGCACACATGGTGGGGGACGAAGCCGATCGCGGAATACTGCCTCGCCCCGCTGGACCTGCACGGGATCATCACCGGCCACAGCGCGGAGGCACGGCACTGGCACTGCCCCTGGTGTCGGGAGAGCACCAGTGCTCACCCGTGCCGCCTGTGCGGCGGTCAGACAGAACAGGAAGACACTCCATGAATCCTCAGCAGCGACGCGGCGTCATCATGATGATCATCGCCGGACTGGGCGCTGTCGCCGTCTTCATCGCACTGGTCGTCTATGTGCAGTCGGTGAGTGCGGAGGTGGGGCCCCGCTCCACCGTCTACGTCGCGACGGAGGACATCCCCGCGCAGCAGTCGCTCGACGCGGCGCAGATGGAGACGCAGGAGGTGCCCAACAAGTACATCACTCCGCAGATGGTCACGAGCCAGGAGGAGCTGGCCGGGCAGAAGGCCTCCGTGCCGATCGCAGCGGGATCGTGGATGCAGACGGACATGATCGCGCCGGCCTCGGCCCTGGAGGACGGACAGCGCGAGATCTCCGTGAACTTCGAGGCGGACACCGGCATCAACGGGCGTGTGGCTCCCGGCGACACGGTCGACGTCATCGCGTCGTTCGCCAAGGAGCGCGAGAACGAGCAGGGTGCGGAGTCCTATCGCCGCGCGGACATCCCCTACAACACGGCGGGGATCCTGGTCCGCAATGCGCAGGTCGTGTCCGTGGGCCAGCCCGTCGACCCTAACGCGGCCGTGGGCGCGGCGGATGAGACCGGAGCGCAGGTGCAGATGGTGCCCGTCACCTTCGCCGTGAGTGTCGAGGACGCCGGCCGCCTGGCCTACGGCGAGTCCTTCGCGGTGAACATGCGCCTCATGCGGTCGGGCAACAACGAGACGGGCACGCAGGTGGACGAGGGCGCGACGACGTTCGACGACGTCGACCTGCAGGAGATCATCGGCAGCGACGGCTGACTAGTGGGCGATCGATGATGAGTGAGAAGGCAGGAATGAACGCATCCACCAGCACCGCCGTGCTCTGCTGCGCTGACAGCGGCCGAGCGTGGGAGATCCGCCAGGGATTCGCGGATACGGGCGTGAGCGTCGAGCGCCAGTACGGCTCGACAAGCGCTCTCATCCCTGCGCTCGCGGACCTCGACCCGGACTCCATCGATCTGCTGATCCTCGACGAGGGCGTCACCCCCATGAACGTGTGGGACCTTTGCCTGGAGGCCTCCGTCAAGCTGCCGTCCACGGCGATCATCCTCGTCCTCGACAGCCCGGACGGCACGAAGCTGTCGAAGGCGATGGACGTGGGCGCGCGCGGCGTCGTGGGATTCCCGCTCAGCTACGAGGACGTCGCAGCACGTGTGACATCCGCACTCAACTGGACGAAGACGGTGCGGACGGCTGTCCGCAGCCGCAGTGACGAGCAGCTGAGCGCGGACACGCGCGGCGGCTCGATGGTGACGATCGGTGCAGCGAAGGGCGGGACCGGAGCCAGCACCATCGCGCTGCACCTGGCCCGAGCTGCCCAGGCCGCACGCCCGCAGGCGAAGGTCGCCCTGGTCGATCTGGATCTGCAGAAGCCGGACCAGTCCATCCTCCTGAATGTGCCGCTGCACCGGACGGTGACGGACCTGCTGGGCGTCGTCGACGAGCTGACGCCACGCCAGCTGGAGGACGTGCTCTTCACGCACGAGGACGGCTTCTCCGTCCTCTTCGGCCCGCGCCACGGCGAGGAGGGCGAACTGGTGGGGGAGCGCGAGGCCCGGCAGATCCTGGGCATGCTCCGCTCCCGCTACGACGTCGTCATCGTCGACATCGGCTCCGTCATGGGAGAGGCCAACTCGACGGCCGTGGAGATGGCGGACGAGGCGTTCATCGTCTCGACCTCCGACGTCCCCTCCCTGCGCGGCGCGCGACGGCTCAGCGAGCTGTGGCAGCGGATCGGCGTGCGGAGCACGCAGGCGACGCGGATCATCCTGAATCGCTGCGATCGCACGGATGACATCCAGCCGGAGGCAGCGCGCAAGATCGTGAGCCTCCCCGTCGTCGACGTGCACCTGCCGGCGGACCAGCGCGCGCTGCAGTTGGCGGCAAACCGCCGCGATCCGTCGCTGGCACTGCCGGGCTGGACCAAGCGGATCCGTGAACTGGGAGTGGAGATGAAGGTCGTCCCGGCGGACAGCCTGGACCTGCCGGTCGAGCCGAAGGAGCGGAAGAGGAAGCGGCGCGGGAAGAAGGTCGCCGCTGCTGACCAGGACCTGTCCCTCGAAGGGGATGCCGCGGGCGGACCGGGGGAATCCGGTGGACGCGGTGATGCCCGAGGCGTCGACGGACAGGGCGCGGAATCGCTCGCACTGCCCGATGACCCGTCATCCGGCGATGCGGACGAAGTCCGCGGGGGGACCGGCAGGCGGGCGCTCAGCAGGCGTGCGGCAGCCGAGCGCGGCCAGTCGACGCTCGAGTTCGTGGGGCTCATCGCCCTGTTCGGACTCATCGCCGCAATCGGATTCCAGACGGTGCTCATCGGCATGACGTGGGTGTTCGCCGCGAACGCTGCGAACGAGGGCGCCCGGGCGGCGGCGGTGGGCGACAGCGCCCGCGCCGCGGCGGTGGCCCGCACCCCTGCCGCCTGGCAGGACGGCCTGAACGTGAGCGAAGGGACCTCCGAGGTGGACGTGCGCATGCGCACGCCGCTGCTGGTCGACATCAGCAAGGATCTGCAACTGGTGATCCCTGCCAGCGCCGGGATCGTGAAGGAGCCGTGAGGGGCACGATGACTAGGACCGAGGCCGTGCTGATCGACGCGGAGACGCCGGTGCAGACGCAGGGGAACAGACGGGCCTCGCGTGAGCGGGGGTCCGCGACGATCGAATTCACCGGGACGTTCTTCATCTGGCTCACCATCGTCATGGTGTGCCTCCAGGCGGCTCTTGCGATGTTCGCGCTCAGCCAGGCGAACTCCGCCGCCCGCAACGCGGCGCGCGCAGAGGTCGTGACGGTGGGCGCGGGACAGTCGGCGGGGAAGGCCGCGCTCTCCGCACCGCTGCGCAGCGGATCCTCGACCTCGTGCACCTCGTCAGCGATGGTGAGCTCGACGGGATCCGTCACGTGCTCCGTCACCGTCGCGATGCCCATCCTGGCGCTCGACTGGATCACCGAATGGGTGTCGCCGGTCACCGTCACGCGCGATGCCGAGCAGCCGATGACCGAGGTGCGCTGACATGTCACTGCTGCAGCGCGCGGAATACAGCCGCGAGGTGCGAGGGGAGGCGGACGACACCCGTCCCGCCGGACCGCGGACCCCGGAGGAGCGCTTCAACGACTCCGTCCGCGAGTACCGGCGTATGCTCCTGGACGAGATCGACCTCGAAGAGCTGGAGAAGCTGGGACCCTCGCAGCGGCGGGTGAGGCTCGAGCGGGTCATGAGCCACCTCGTCTCCCGCAACGGGCCGGTGCTGGCCGCGCGGGAGCGGCAGGCGATCATCAAGCGCGTCGTCGACGAGGCGCTGGGCCTGGGCATCCTCGAGCCGCTGCTGAATGATGAGTCGATCACCGAGATCATGGTGAACGGGCCGGACGACATCTACGTGGAGCGCAGCGGACGGCTGGAGCGCCTGCCGCTGTCGTTCTCCAGCGACGACCAGCTCATGCAGGTGATCGACAGGATCGTCGCCGGGGTCAACCGGCGCATCGACGAGGCCTCGCCCATGGTCGACGCGCGACTGGCGACCGGCGAGCGCGTGAATGTCATCATCCCGCCGCTGGCGCTGGACGGACCCACACTCACGATCCGACGGTTCCCCACCCCGTACTCGCTGGACGACCTGCAGGGCAAGGGCAGCTTCGACGCGCTCTCGCGCGAACTGCTGGCCGCCTGCGTGCGCGCGCGCTTCAACATCGTGGTGTCCGGCGGTACCGGTACCGGCAAGACGACGATGCTCAACGCCCTGTCCGGGCTCATCCCGGACGACGACCGCATCGTCACGATCGAGGACTCCGCGGAGCTCCAGCTCCAGCAGCCGCATGTCATCCGCCTCGAGTCACGGCCGGCGAATGTCGAGGGGCGCGGACAGGTGACGATCCGCGACCTCGTCCGCAACAGCCTCCGCATGCGTCCCGACCGCATCATCGTGGGCGAGGTGCGCGGCGGCGAGACCCTCGACATGCTCCAGGCGATGAACACCGGCCACGACGGGTCCCTCGTGACCGTCCACGCGAACAACACCCTCGACGCCGTCTCGCGTCTGGAGACCCTGGCCTCCATGAGCGAGGTGAAGATCCCGTTCGAGGCGCTGCGCGACCAGATCAACTCCGCCGTCGACCTCATCGTGCAGCTGTCGCGCGGAGCGGACGGCTCGCGCAGGATCACGGAGATCGCCGCGGTGACGTCGCAGAGCCGGGAGGAGTTCGAGCTCACGCCGCTCATGCGGTTCCGGTCGAACCCCGTGGGGGCGGACCGCCGCGTGTCCGGGGTCCACGAGATGCAGGAGATCCCGGCGATCGTGGCGGACCGGCTGTGGGGGGCCGGCCAGCAGCTGTCCGCGGGCTTCCGCATCGCCGCAGACTCACGGATCCCGAGGTCCTGACGTGCCCCTGTCCGTCGTGCTCGTCGGAGCCGTCGTCGTCCTCGTCATCGGTGCGATCGGCGTCACCTCCCTGGCGCTGGGCACCGCCTCGCAGTCCGATGTCGTCCGGTCGGAGCGCGGCGCGCGGGGCGCGAGCTTCCGCCACACCGTCATCCGCCGGATCAACTCCGCCTTCCTCCGCTTCCGCGTGGGCGAGGCGCTGTCGACCGCACTGATCCAGGCGAACATCCGACAGGTCTACGCGATCGAGTATTTCCTGGGCGGGCTGCTCGTCACACTGCTGGTGCTCGTGAGTCTGCTGAACGTGGTCGCGCCCTTCTACGCGCTGCTTCTGGCCGCACTGGTGGGCTGGGGGCTGTGGAGTCTCCTGTCGTACCTGCGCGAGAGGCAGCGCCAGCAGTTCATCGCTCAGCTGCCGGAGTTCGCCCGCATCATGGCGAACTCGACGAATGCGGGTCTGTCGATGACGTCCTCGCTGCGGGTCGCGGCGCATGAACTGGCGGACCCGGCCGGTCGCGAGCTCACGATCCTCGAGCGCGAGCTGGCCGTGGGTACGCCGCTGGATGTGGGGCTCGAGCGGATGTCCGACCGTATCAAGGGCCGCGACCTGGACGTCCTCGTCTCCACGCTCGTCATTTCGCAGCGTGCGGGCGGCTCGCTCATCAGTGCGCTGCGCGGTCTCTCGACCACACTCGAGGACCGCAAGGAGACCCGACGCGAGGTCAAGACGATCGTGACCCAGTCGAGCTTCACGGGGTACCTGGTCGTCGCCTTCGGCGTGGGCTTCGTCCTCGTGATGAACATGATGACCCCCGGTCTGCTGTACAAGCTGACCTCGACCGTCATCGGCCAGATCGCGATCGTGCTCGCCGCGCTCGCGTACGCCGCGGGCCTGCTCATGATCCACCGGCTCACGCGGGTGAAGCTCTGATGATCGCACTCCTCATCGCACTCGTGGGTGCGGGCATCGTCGTCATGGCCTACCTGGGGTACCGGAACTTCCGCGCCGACCCACTGGCCGAGCTGGCGCCCGAGGACCGCATCCTCGTGAACGAGCGCGGCCGCAGGCGGACGGCGACGGGACCGATCTCCCGCCTGGGGCAGCGCCTCAGCCCGCCGATGGCACGCATGCTGGGCACCGGGTACCGGAAGCAGTCGGACCACCAGATCGATCTGGCGGACGGGAAGCCGTACACGGATTTCGAGCAGTTCATGGCCTACAAGGTGTCGCTGGGCCTCGTCATGGGCGGTGGCGGTCTGGCCATCGCGATGCTGCTGAAGATGCCTCTGTTCATCCCGATCCTCCTGGTGCTGGGCTTCTTCCTCCCGGACCTGCAGCTGCGTCAGGCGGGGAGGAAGCGGCAGAGCGAGATCGACGATGCGCTGCCGGACTTCCTCGACGTGCTCGCGGTGACGGTCTCCGCCGGTCTCTCCTTCCGTTCCTCCCTGCGCAAGGTGGTCGAGCGGACGGATGGTCCGCTGGCCGTCGAGATGCAGCGGACCCTGCGCCAGATGGACGTGGGCGAACCACGGACGGTCGCCTTCACGAACCTGCGGAAGCGCACGGAGTCGGATGCGCTGGAGAAGTTCGTCGTCGCGCTGGTGCAGGCGGAGGAGTTGGGCGCCCCCCTGGTCGACGCCCTCGACCAGATCGCGCTCGACATGCGTCGCGACACCGCGCAGCGCGCCCGCCAACAGGCGTCCAAGGCGTCTCCGCAGATCGCCGGCGTCGTCACGATGGTCATGGTGCCCGGCACCATGGTGCTCATCCTCGCCACCATGTGGTTCGGTTCCGGCTTCGACTCGATGGAGCTGTTCTGATGGCGGGCGCGCGGGCGGTGGATGCACCGCGTGACTTCGCAGCGGCCGTGGGCAAGGTCGTCGTGACCGCCCGCATGCTCTTCGTCTACCCCGTGCTCCTGTCGTGGACGGAGCGGACCCCCACAGTGGGCGAGATCATCCTGGTCGTGGTCCTCGCCGGGCTGTCGCTGACCGCACTGCTCCGGTGGCGTTGGATGGCCCGCTTCATCCGCAGCCATCCGATCGTCCTGAGCTTCGAGATCCTCGCCGCCGTGGGGGTCATGATCCCTGCGGGGATCGATTCCCCCTATCTCCTGTACCTCAGCACCTCCGCCCTGCTCATCGGGATCCTCACCCGCGGACTGGGCCGGGCCCTGCTGGTTGTCACCCTTCTGCTGGGATACGCCATCAGCAGTCTCATCACGACGTCGCTGGGGGCGGTCATGGCGCCGGAGGAGTTCCTCATCCGCACCGGCACGTCGCTGGGCGGTCTGGTCCTCCTGTCCGTGCTCGTCTACCTGGGCAGCACGATCGACAGGCTGCAGGACCGCGTGGACCGTGCGGTGGAGCTCGCGACGCAGAACACGCGGGAGGCCGCGCTGGGAGAGGAGCGCAGCCGCGTGGCGCGGGAGCTCCACGACTCGACGGTCAAGTCGCTTGTGGGAATCCGCCTTCTGGCGAAGTCCACGACTCTGGACGCGTCGCAGACGGAGTCCGCGGTGAAGCTCATCGCGGACTCCGCGCAGGTGGCGATCGACGACTCACGTCGCATCCTGGCGAACCTGCGGACGGAGGAGGTGCCGCCGCTCTGGCCGTCCATCCGTCGAGTGGGGGCGGAACTGACCGCGCTCCACGGGCTGCCCGTCTCGATCGAGGGCGACACGACGGCGGAGCCCGTGTGCCGCATCCGCTACGGCGTGCGGAAGGTGCTCGAGGAGGCGCTCATGAATGCGGCGCTCCACTCCGGTGCAGAGCGGGTAGCGGTGCAGGCGGCTCTGGCTGCCGAGGGCCTGCAGATCGACGTGGTCGACGACGGGACCGGGTTCGACCTGGGCGATGCGGAGCGCGGCGGGCACTACGGGCTGGCTGGGATGCGCGAACGAGCGGCGGCACTGGATTGCCTGCTCCGCATCGAGTCGGCCACGGACGCGGGGACGACGGTCCGCCTCACGGTGCCGCTGGCACTGCTGGAGACGACCTCCGCCGAGGTCCCGTTCGGCGGAGTCGGTCCGGCTCCCCTCCCAGCCCAGGCCGTGGAGGACGACACACACGACGAGCGAGTGGAGAACGGGGCGGCGAACCTGGGAACGAGGGCGGGAACGTGAACAGACGACTCAGGGTGCTCATCGCGGACGACAATCCGATCGTGCGGATGGGACTCGAACGGATCATCGAGGCGAGTCCGGATCTGGAGCTCGCGGGATCCGCGCAGGACGGGGCCCAGGCGATCGAACTGGCCGCGGACGCGCAGCCGGACATCTGCCTGCTGGACGTGCGGATGCCGGGGACGAACGGGATCGAAGCCGCCCAGGCCCTCGCCACGACCTATGCGGTCGTCATGCTGACCCACAGCGAGGAGTCCGAGGTCATCACGGCCGCGATGCGGGCCGGCGCCCGGGGCTACCTCATCCACAGCGACCTGGAGATCGAGCACCTCTCCTCCGCGCTGCGGACGGTGGCCGCCGGTGGTCTCCTGTTCTCGCCCAGTGCCACTGCTGTCGTGAGCAGTGCGTTCGGTCCGGCTGCTCCGCAGGGGGAGCCGGGCGGAGACCCCACGGCGGCGACGGCCGCCAGCGCGGCGCAGACGGCCGTGCAGACCCGCCCCGCTGTGGGGACGGCCTCGCGCGGGGCCACCAGCGCGCTGTTCGGCGCGCGGACGGACGATCTGGGATTCGACCTCACCCGGCGCGAGACGGAGGTCATGGACCTCATCGCGGAGGGGTACACGAACAAGCGGATCGCGACGACCTTCTTCCTGTCGGAGAAGACCGTCAAGAACCACGTCAACAGCATCTTCTCGAAGCTGTCCGTCAGCTCGCGTGCGGAGGCCGTGAGCCTCTGGCTGCGCCGGGGAAACGGTAGCGAGTCGTGAGGGGACCCGGGTGCCGCATGGGTCCGCGGCTGGGCCTCCGGACCCATCTCCAGGATGAGCCCGCGATTGGGTCCAGGGTCTCTGTCAGCGGGACCGCCCGCCCGGAAGTATGGACACCGTCAGCACGACGGAATCCCCGGACAGGATCCGGACACGGAAGGAACAGAACGATGCAGAAGCTCCAGCGCATGGCCCTCACGATCGACAACCAGGCCAAGCAGTACGCAGAGGCCGCCAAGGGCGCTCTCGCGGATCGCCGCGAGGACGGTCAGGGCACCATCGAGTACGTCGGCATCATCGTCATCATCTCCATCGTCATCATCGCGGTCGCCGTGTTCTTCGAGAGCATCGGCACGGCGAAGCTCACGGAGGGCATCGGCACCGTCATCGACAACATCCTCGGCAAGACGGCCGCCTGAGCCACTGAGAGGCACACACCTCATGACGGATTTGTTCCGGCGGCGCGAGGACGGGCAGATGGCTCTGCCCGTCCTCCTGCTGTCCCTTGCGATCCTCGCCGCCACGATCGGCGGCTTCATCGTCGCCGAGGCGGTCGATACGCGCACGCGGGCCCAGAAGGGTGCGGACGCCGCAGCGCTCGCCGCCGCTCGCGACGTCCGGGACGACATGATCTGGACCTTCTCGCGCGGCCACATCGTAGTCTCGCCCGTGGGCCCGATCACCCGCTCCACGTGGCCCACAGCGTTCGGCATCTCGAGCATGAGCGGATCTCCGGGCGCCACGGACTTCGCCCGGCGCAACGACACGACGCTGTCCTCCTATCGACCCGGCATCCAGCGGATCACGACGGACGTGACGACCTCGTCGAAGGTCGAGTCACCCGTGGGCCGGAAGGCGCGGAAGTCCGTAACGGGCGAGGCGACCGCGACGGCCCAGATTGACTCGAGCGGCATCCGCTGCCGGCACCACACCATCATCCGGGAGCCGCGCACCCGCGTCATCGTCTCGTGGAAGGTCACGTGCCGGGGCAACGGTTCGGTGGCTCACGCGTCGTACACGGGACCCACGGCGCTCACTGCGGTCATCGCCAACGAGGACGCGTGGCGCAAGCTCTTCGACATCCGTTTGGTCGACTGATCAGACGCAGCGTCGCACGCACCATTCCACCCAGCAGCGAGGAGGCACCATGACAGACCAGCCGTGGCAGCAGGGACCGCAGCCGCGACCGCAGCAGCCCTACCGCTTCCGAATGCCGCAGTCCTGGCCGCGCTCGGTCCAGGACGTCCTGCCGGCCGGCGGTTTCGGCGGCCACATCTTCTCGCAGCAGGGCGTGCCCATGCTCGTCTCCATCGCGTTCTGGATCCTGCTCGTCAGCTCGGCGCTGGGCCTGATCCTGTCCGTCCTGGGACTCGTCGCGATGCTGGGCGTGGGCCTCTTCGCGTACAGCGGCGCCGTCGTGCCCGCGCTGGTCGCCACCGTGATCGTCGCACTCAGCGTCGTCATCTGCGCGCTGCAGGTGCTCCTGTCGTTCAAGATCCGCGAGGCCAGCGAATGGGCCCGCTTCGTGCTGTCCGTCCTCACCGTCGTGGGTCTCATCGTGGGAGCGGGCGGGCTCGTCGCCGGTGGCTCCGGCGGCGGGATGACCGGACTGCTGGGCATCGCCGTCGTGGTCCTCCTGTGGCTGCCGGAACCCAACGAGTGGTTCCTCGCGTCGCGGCCCTCGTAGTTCACATGCCGCTCACCTGGACCTGATGGTCTGCCCCCTGGCCCACGTGCGACAGCGCGAGGGCAGATCGTGCTCGAAGATCCAATTGGAGAACTGATCCGTGCCCCCTCCCGATTCCCGTCCGTTCTGGGGCGCCGCCCTCGCCGCTGCCCTCGTGGCCGCGCCTGCCCTCGCCGCGATCGCGATCCCACCCGGGGGCGCGGCCGCGCAGACGGCCTCCGCCGGCACCCTGACCGTGGGGTGGGGCGACACCGGTTTCGGCTGGTCTGACAAGGACGACGAGCCTCATGACGCCGCCGGCTCCGTGCTGACGCTGGACGACGGGCGAGCAGGTCTGTCGGTCGTTCCGCACTCGGACGGCGACACGGAGCAGCCGTACCCTCTGTCACTGCGCGGGGTCACCGCGCATCCGGTCGACGGGCAGGGCCGGATCGGCGAGACGATCGACGTCGACCCTCTGCTCTCCATCGACGAGGTGCCGCGCGAGGTCGAGGCCATGGATCAGGCGGACAGGTCCCTCCTGACGCCGCGCCGGCTGGCGGACTCCGGCCTGCCCAACAGCAGCGGCAGCGCGTTCGACATCGACCACGCACTCCACACGGAGTGGTCGTTCCTCATCCCCTCCGACGCGATGTCGGCAGAGACTGCGCAGGCGGACACGAGGGGAGGCATCGCCTACTGCGTCGCGGTGGAGACCGGCAGTGTCCGCACCGCGCAGAACGGCACGGCGGAGGGACACGGGGCGCAGTCCGTCCTCACATTCCGCGATGAGGACATGCAGCTGGAGCCGATGCCGGAGCCCACGAGGCCGGCCCCCACCCCCACCACGCTGCCGACGGGCACGCCCTCCCCGGTGCCGCCGGCGGACGAGGAGACACCCGGTCTGCGCGACGGCGAAACGGCCGGCGGTCTGGGCAGCACGACGGATGAGGAGCCCGGTCTGCAGGAGCCGGCGAACATCCCCTCGGCGATCCCGCCCACAGTCGATCCGGGTCCAGATCCCACGTTCACAGCGAACCCGCCCACGGCGGGGCCCACAGAGCCCGCTCCGACCGAGCCCGCGCCGGATCCCACGTTCACGGCGAACCCGCCCACTCTCGAACCCACCGAGGTCCCCACAGACGAGCCGACGGAGGAACCCGGTGACGCCACCTCGTGCGCTGAGACCGATGGCGCAGGTGAAACCGATGACCGGGGCGTGGGCGCGCCGGAGTTCGTCCACGGCTCCACGCAGGACGCGATCACGACTCAGGTCGATGCCGACGGCGAGCCCTACTTCCAGGTTCCCGCGCCGCAGCATGCGAACCCCGCCGCCGA
Source organism: Brevibacterium sp. Mu109 (assembly GCF_900169375.1). Classification (NCBI taxonomy): domain Bacteria; kingdom Bacillati; phylum Actinomycetota; class Actinomycetes; order Micrococcales; family Brevibacteriaceae; genus Brevibacterium; species Brevibacterium sp. Mu109. Next base: position 73,338 of record NZ_FXZF01000006.1, on the reverse strand, counting down.
GGTCCCGGTCGCCCAGGATCTGACCGGTCCCGGTCTGGACCTGGGAGTCTCCCTGATCTCGGCGCACAGCCTGGGCTTCCGGCTGACCGCGGCACCCGAGGACGGCGCGGTCACGTACCGCAATCAGACGGAGGACGGTGCGTTCGCGGATCGCGGTCATGCGCACCAGCGGATGCTGCTGGACCGCGACGTGCAGGTCGAGCACCGCTGGGCGCCCACGCGCGATGCGCACGCATCCTGGTCATTCACGGAGCGCGGTGTCTACTGCGTCGCGTACGCGGTGGACGGTCCGCGCGCCCGGGCGCTGGATACGGCGCCGGGTACGTCCAAGGGCCTGTCGCCGGATGACGTGCTGCGCTTCGTCGTGGGCGATGCGGATCCGACCTCGGTCGACTGCGCCCGGGAGTCCGAGGACGCGGTGATCTCGTTCCCCGCTGATGACGATGGGGACGGGGACGACGACGGCGGAGACGGCGACGGTCCCGGTGACGACGATGGCGTAGGCGACGACGACGGATCCGAGGGCGGCCTCGGCGGCGACGATGACGACGAGGACGGCGACCGCGGGGGCCTGGACGGCGGCGACCGCGACGACGACTCGTCGGAGGGCGGCATGGATGGTCGGTCCGATGACGAGGACGACGACGAGGATGAGACCCGGGTCGTGGCGGCTCCGGCCTCGGCGGCGGTATGCCCGGCGGACGGGCAGGTGCCGCGGCAGCTGCGCGACGGCGACTTCGCGCTGGCGCTGACAGATGACGGGATGCGGGTGACCGATGTGGCGACGGACGCGACGGTGCCGAACGGCAGCTCCGTCGTCGTGGGCGATACCTCGCGCAGGACGGGGGCCGCCGGCATCGACGGATTCGTGGCGCCGGGAGCGCAGTACCTGGCGACGGGGTCCACCGGTGCACCCAGCTTCACGTGGTCGGCCGGAGGGTTCGACGAGCCGCTCGACCTGCAGATTGAGCAGACGGACGGCGACGGACAGGTCCGGGTCTTCCTGGGCGAGGGAACCGGCGTGAGCGCGGACGGCGGGAGGCTGACGGTGGAACCGGAGTCCTCCGGCACGCTGCTGTTCGGGTTCGACCAGCCCGGCGAGTACGCGGTCACGCTGAGCGACGGAGGCGATCGGGAAGTCGAGTTGGAGTTCGTCGCCGGCGACCGGTACGCGTCCGCGCAGGCCGGAACGATGATGAACACCCTGTTCTCCACCTGCCCGGACGTGTCGTGGACGACGGACCTGCTGACCGCCCAGCAGTCGGAGACCGCTGAAGACTCCGAGCAGTCGGACGGGGCGCAGGCGCAGCAGCAGACCGGCAGCGGTCTGGGCCGCGGCTGGTGGGGCCTAGCCGGGGCGGGCATGACCCTGGCGGGTCTGCTGCTGGTCGCGATCCTGGTGGTCGTGATGCGGGAAGCGCGGCGCTGACGTGGACAGCGGAGCAGGGGCACGTGCAGGAGTGAGTGAACGGGAAGGGGCGCTGCGATGAGGCGACCGGCGAAGGTGTTCGTGGCGATCGCGGGCATGGTGGCCGCGGGACTTGCGGTGGGGTCGGGGACCCTGTTCCTCACCCTGGCGGGTCAGGCCGGGCAGTCGCAGGCGCAGGAGCAGTCCCAGGAGGGCGACGCGAGCCGGGAGGAGGCGGCACCGGACCTGCCGCTCCTCCCTCCGGCGGATCCCGCGGGCCGGGGCGAGCTGCCGCAGGTGGTGGACTCGGAGTGGCTGGATGCGACGGCGGAGGCGACCGGCATCCCCCGGCGGCCGCTGCAGGCGTACGTGGGTGCCGCCGCGTGGACGGCGGACCGGATGCCGTCGTGCGGCCTGGGCTGGAACACGCTCGCGGCGATCGGTCAGGTGGAGACGAACCACGGCCGCGTCGACGGGACGAGGATCCAGGATTCCGGTGACGTCTCGCAGCCGATCGTGGGAGTGGAGCTGAGCGGTGGGTCCGGTATGCGGACCATCGAGGACACGGACGACGGGGAGCTGGACGGGGACGACCAGTACGACCGCGCTGTGGGGCCCATGCAATTCATCCCGCACAGCTGGGCGATGCACGGCCGCGACGGCAACGGTGATCGCAAGGCGGACCCGCAGAACATCGACGACGCGGCGATGAGTGCGGCGGCCTATCTGTGCGCGGGCGGATCGCTCAACGGTTCGCAGGGCTGGGAGAATGCCGTCCTGTCGTACAACGACTCGCTCGACTATGTGCAGGCTGTCTATGATGCGGCGCAGAGGATCGTGGAGGCAACAGGGGAGGGGAGCCCCGCACCTCCTGCAGTGACAATCCCTGCGACGGATGAACCGACGGCGGACGACGAGACCTGAGCGACTCGCATGAACGTGGGAGTCCTGGCCTTCATCGTCGCAGCGGCGGGCTTCGTGGCCCTGCTGATCGGGACGATCGTCGTGGTGCTGTGGCTGATCCGCCGCTCACGGCCGGGTCGAGCACCGGCCCCTGCAGGACACGAGACGCTCGACGGGGTCATCCGGTGCGTGCTCGTGACGACCGTGCCGCGGTCGCGCGGCCAGCATCAGGACGACAACGACCAGCGGCGCGTGAGCGTGCTCATCGACGTCGAGAGCCCGCATGGACGCAGCCGGATCGTCGATCAGCCGGAGCGCCCCAAGTACCTGCCGTGGATCCTGCGGTGGAGGATCTTCACGAAGAACCCGTTCCGCTACGGCGATCTCCAGCTGCTGATCGATGATCCGGACGAGCGCCGGCTGGCAGCCGATGCCGCTCGCGCCGGCGGCTACGAGTTCCGCCTCGAGGAGCCGCTGCGCGTGCTGGTCACCGACACGGGAGGTCAGGGCCGCCGACCGCGCTGGCGGTTGGCCGACGCGCGGTGAGCACGCGGGCCCCTTCCCGCATCGACGTGAGGCTCCTCACACGTCGTAGTCGACGATGACCGGCGCGTGGTCGGAGGCGCCCTTGCCCTTGCGCTCCTCGCGGTCGATCATCCCGGCGGTGGCGGTCTGCGCGAGCGCGGGGGATGCGAGCTGGAAGTCGATGCGCATCCCCTCCTTCTTGGGGAAGCGGAGCTTCTGGTAGTCCCAGAACGTATAGACGCCGGGGCCGGGGGTGAACGGCCGTGAGGTCTCCGTGAGGCCCGCGTCCACCAGTGCCTGGAACGCCGCGCGCTCCTGATCGGACACGTGCGTCGCGCCGTCGAAGGCCTCCATGTCCCACACGTCCTCGTCCAGCGGTGCGACGTTGAAGTCGCCCGTCAGCACGAACCTCTCGTCGCCGTCGGCTGCCACCCGAGCGGCTGCGACCTCACGCAGCCGCTCGAGGAACTCGAGCTTGTAGGCGTAGTGGGGGTGGTCGAGTTCGCGGCCGTTCGGCACATAGAGGGAGTACACGCGCACACCGCCGGTCACCGCGGAGATCGCGCGCGCCTCCAGCGCGGAGTCCTCGCCGAAGCCGGGCATCCCGGCGAAGCCGATCTCCACGTCGTCCAGGCCGACGCGGGACGCGATCGCGACGCCGTTCCACTGGTTGAGTCCGTGGAACGCCACCTCGTACCCGCGCTCGTCGAAGATCTCATGCGGGAACTGCGCGTCCTTGCACTTGAGCTCCTGGATGGCCAGCACGTCCGCGTCGGAGCGGTCGAGCCATGCTCCGATCCTCTCCGCCCGGGCCCTGATCGAGTTCACGTTCCACGTTGCGATGCGCATGGCCCCACCGTAGCGGAGCGCGGCAGCGGCACGCTCACAGCGCCGGGTGGTCATGCATCGGGCCGAACGATCGATAGATTGGTGTCATGCCTGCAGCACTGAACCATCACATCGGCGCGGACGGCGAGACCGTCCCGCACGCGTACTTCGTCCGCACCGGGGAGCGCTCGTTCCGCTCGACCGTCCACTCCCAGGGCGCGTGGCAGGACGGCGAGCAGCACATGGCCGCCGCGTCGGGCCTCGTCATCCACGAGCTGGAGCGCGCGCTCCCGTCGTCCAAGCTCATCTCCCGGATCACCTTCGACATCCTGGGCGTCATCCATTCGGGTGAGTTCGACATCGAGGTCGACGTCGTCCGCCCGGGCCGCACGATCGAGCTGGTCGAGGCACGCATGGTCCATCGCGCGGAGCACACCGGCGCCGCCGAGGTCCCTGCCACTTCTGACCGAGCCGCGCGCCCGGCCGTGCCGGGCCGTCCCCGGACGTCCGTCACCGCGCGCGTGTGGCGGCTGGTCGCATCCGACACGTCCTCCGTCATGGGTGCGGAGGTGGATCCCCTCCCCGCGCGGGACGCGGGTGAGTCCCGGGACCTGTCCGAGGTCTGGCCCGGCGGGTACATCGGGTCGCTCACCGGCGCCGAGGTCCCGGGCGGCCGTCCCGGACGGCGCCGGCTCTGGGCGGACACGGACGTGCCGCTGGTCGACGGCGAAGCCGACGGTGACTATGCGGGCTTCGTGAAGTTCTGCGACGGGATGAACGGGTTCGCCGTGCGGGAGGACCCGCAGCAGGTGTTCTTTCCCAACGTCGACCTCACCCTCCACTTCATGCGGCAGCCGGTTCCCGGCCCCGTCGGGATGGACATCGACGTCGCGTTCGGCGACAGCGGGATGGGCGTCACCCACGGGGTCTTCCACGACGAGCGGGGACCGGTCGCGCACTGCGCGCAGTCCCTGACAGTCCGGCTCCCGCAGGGTTCGCAGCGAGCGGACCAGTCGGGATGACGGCGACCGACTCGGCGGCGACAGGTCCGACGGGGACCAGTCGGACAGGGGCCGGTTCGACAGTGGCCGGTTCGTCTGGGTCCCAGGGCCGGCCTCGGGCACTCATCACCGGCGCCAGCGCCGGTCTGGGCCGCGAGTACGCGCGACAGCTCGCCGCCGACGGCTACGACCTCGTGCTCGCCGCCCGCGGACGCGACGCCCTCGACGAGTGTGCCCGCGAGCTGGAGGCCGGCTTCGGGATCACCGCGGATGTGAGGGTGGTCGACCTCGCGACGCAGGAGGGGATCGACGACCTCGCGGATCTCATCGACCGCGTGCGGATCGATGTGCTCGTCAACAACGCGGGCTTCGGCCTCAAGACGTCGATGCGGGGCACGGACGACGAACGGCTCATCGCGAGCGACATGGTCATGCTGCGGGCGGTGACGATCCTCAGCGTGCGCGCCGCCCGGCGCATGGAGGAGCGGGGGAGGGGCGGGATCCTCACGGTGTCGTCCCTCGCGGCGCTGGGCGCCTACGGCGTGTACTCATCCGTGAAGAGCGCCGCACTGCTGGCGACGGAGGCGCTGGCCGTCGAGCTCGCTGACACCCCCGTCACCGTCACCGCGGTGCTGCCCGGGTTCGTGAAGACGGAGTTCCACGATCGGATGAGGGTGCGCCGCGCGGGCCCGTCCTGGGCGTGGCTGGACGCCGAGGACGTGGTCGCGGAATCGCTGCGCGACGCACGGTCGGGCGCTGTCGTGAGCGTGCCGAGCCTTCGCTACAAGGCGGTGTACGCCCTCGCGCAGTGCGTTCCGCGGTCACTCGTGCGCGACCTCAGCGGCGGATTCGGGATGGCGCGGAGGAAGGCGCAGGCGCGCTCCGGCGGACGCCGGGCGGCAGGGTCGTGAGACGCGTGATCCCCGACGGCGGCGGACGGTTCTAGGATGAGGGCATGACTGACAGTGCTGTGAACCGCTCGCGCCTCCTCGCGCTCATCGATGAACTCGCGGTCGTCCGCGGACGCGTCACCCTGGCATCCGGCATGGAGGCCGACTACTACCTCGACCTCCGCCGCGTCACTCTGGAGCACCGGGCGGCACCGCTCGTGGGCGATGTCGTCCTCGACCTCCTCCACGAGCACGGCATGCTGGAGGGCCCGGACGCGGTGCAGGCGGTCGGCGGCCTCACGATGGGAGCAGATCCCGTCGGCACGGCGGTCATGCACCGTTCCGCAGTCCGCGGCACCCCGCTGGACACCTTCGTCGTGCGGAAGGCCGCGAAGCAGTACGGCATGGGCCGTCGTGTCGAGGGCCCCGATGTCGCGGGGAAGCGCGTCATCGCCATCGAGGACACCTCCACGACGGGCGGTTCCGTGCTCGACGCGGTCGCGGCGCTGCGTGAGGCGGGCGCCCACGTCGTCGGCGTCGTCGTCGTGATGGACCGCGATACCGGTGCGAAGGAGCGTGTGGAGAAGGAAGCCGGGGTACCGTACCTCGCAGCGCTGAGCACACACGACCTCGGCCTGGAATGAGAACCATCGGCGGCTGAGAGGTTTCCGCGAAGCCTCTGACTTCAGCGCCGAGCGGTTTGCTCGCGGAGCCGCACGACAGCAGACTGACCTAGGCGTTCCAACAGCGTCTGCCCGTGTGTGCTCGCTGCGGCGTGCACACAACCGACATGCAGAAGGACGATCAAGTGCTCGAAGTGAAGGGGTTGACGGTCTCCCACGGCCGGAAGACCTACCTCAAGGACGTCACATTCTCCGCCGATTCGGGACGCCTCACCGGTGTGGTCGGCCTGCGCGGCTCGGGGAAGACGGAGCTGGTCCGCACGATCATGGGCCTCATCGACGCGGATGAGGGCACGATCGAACTGGCCGGCACGCAGCTGGGCTTCGGCGACCGCCAGAACTTCGGGTACCTCCCGAGCGAGCGCGGCGGCTACCCGCGGATGAAGGTGCTCGAGCAGATCGTCTACCTCTCCCGCCTCCACGGGATGACGCTCGGAGCGGCGGAGAAGAACGCCGTCACCCTCCTGGCGCGCCTCGACATGTCAGACCGGGCCTACGCCCAGCTGAGCCACCTCTCGGGCAGCGAGGTGGCGCGCGTGGACATCGCGGCGGTCCTCGCGGCGGACCCGGACGTCGTGCTCCTCGACGAGCCGTTCGACGGACTGGACGCGGAATCGGCGACAGCGGTCTTCCAGCTGCTGAAGGACCATGCGGACTCCGGCGTGCCGGTCCTCTTCACGACGGACAAGTGGCGTCTGGCCCAGGAGCACGCGGACGATCTCATCGTCCTGTCGCACGGACGGATCCTCGCGGAGGGGACGCTCGACTCCCTCCAGGGAGACACGACGACGTACTCGGTCCGCTACGCGGACGCAGCGGCCGCTGATGCCGCAGTATCGACGCTGGAGGACGCCGGCGCGACCGACGTCGTCGTCGATGCGGACACGGTCGCGTTCGGCGCGGTCGCGGAAGACGAAGCGGTCGCCGCCGTGCGCGCGACTGAGGGTGTACGCGCGTTCGGTCCGGTCAAGCGGGACCTCGCAGACCTGTTCAAGGAGTCGGTGTAAGCACATGGTGGACAAGAAGCGCAATGACGAGGTCGATCCGACGGACGACGTCCCCACCGACCCGGTGGTCGAGGACTCGTCGGTCGACGACGACACGATCGATGACGAGGCCCTGGCCGATGACTTCATCGACGTGGGCGACGCGGACGAGGTCCCCGAGGAGCTGCGGGAGGACCGACCGGATCCCGCTGCAGTGCCCAAGACCGGCCTCGTGAGCGAGTTCCACGATCTCTCCGCATCGCAGGCGGCCTATCTCGTGGCCCACCGGGAGACCTCGTCGGTCTCCCGCAGTCCGCTCTTCTACGTGACCTCCCTGCTGCTGGGCGTGGCCGTCATCGCCGCGATGATCATCGGATTCCAGCAGGCAGGCGCAGGTCCCGGCGAGGGCGAGGGCTCAGACACCCTCGCGATCGTCGGCGTGCCGCAGGAGCAGGTGGACGCGTTCTCACAGCAGCTCGGCCTCCCCGCCGTCGCCGTCGAGGACCAGGCGGCAGGCGAGGCGCTGCTGCGCAGCGGCGAGGCGGGCGCGGTCTACGTGCTCGACCCGACCGGAATGCAGCCCGCGTCCCTGCTCGCGCTCAACCGCGACCCGGAGGCGATCCTCGACAAGCTCAACCAGCCGGTCCCGGTCGACTACCTCGAGCAGCCCGCCGTCGCACCGGTCCTCGGTGATCCCGTGGCCTGGGGCCTCGGCATCGTCGTGGCACTCGCCGGCCTGACGCTGGGAGCAGCGCTCTACCAGAATCTCCGGACGGAGAAGCGGAACCGGCTCGCAGAGGTGATCGCCTCCACGATCCCCGCCCGCTCGTCCGCATGGGGACGCGTCTACGGACTCTCGCTGCTGTCGCTGACGTTCACGCTCATCGCCGCCGGCGTGCTGCTCATCGGCCTGTCGATCGGTCAGCAGACCACGATCGCGATGGCTCTGCTCCCCGTCCTGGGGTGGTTCGCGCTCATCGCGCTGATGACGGTGTTCATCATCCTCTCCGCACATCTATGGGTTGCGACGAGTGCATCGCGACGGGTGCGACGGATCGGCTATGCGGCCGTCGTCCTCCTCACCGTCGCCGGTGTGCTGGCACCGCTCGTGCTGCGGACGCAGGAGACCGTCATGCTCTGGCTGTCGTACACGCCGTTCACTGCTCCCGTCGCCATGCCGATGCGCTACCTCGCCGGCCAGGCCGAGTGGTGGGAGGGGCTCGCATCCGCAGGTGCTTCGGCCATTGTGGGAGTCATCGTGTTCTGGCTCGCATCCGCGGCCTACCAGCGCACGCTGCTGCGCGGCGCGGGCCGTTCGGGACGCAAGGCCAAGGCGGGCGTCGCGGCGAAGAGCGGCTCGACGGCGAAGAACGACTCGACAGCGAAGAGTGACTCGACGTCGAAGCGGAGCCCCGCGAAGTCGAAGGCGTGACCGAGTCCGACAGCACGCCTGTGGGGGTGGGGCCCTGGGAGGGCCCCACCCCCACAGGCGATCAGTGGGATCCCCAGCTGCTGGCGGACGGCGACCGCCGCAACGTGGTCGACGGCTACCGGTACTGGTCGATGGACGCGATCGTCGCGGACCTGGATCAGCGTCGTCACGGCTTCCACGTGGCGGTCGAGAACTGGCAGCACGACCTCAACATCGGATCCGTGGTGCGCACGGCCAACGCGTTCAACGCAGCCGCGGTGCACATCGTGGGGCGCCGCCGGTGGAACCGTCGCGGTGCGATGGTGACGGACCGCTATCAGCACCTCCACCATCACGCAGACGTCAGCGAGCTGGTCACCTGGGCGGAGCAGGCGGACATGCCCCTGATCGGCATCGACAACTTCCCCGATTCCGTCGACCTGGAGACGTACGAGCTGCCTGCGGAGTGCGTCCTGCTGTTCGGGCAGGAGGGTCCGGGGCTCAGCCCGGAGGCCCACGCCGCGTGCGACGCGGTGCTGTCCATCGCCCAGTTCGGGTCGACCCGTTCGATGAACGCGGCAGCGGCCGCCGCCATCGCGATGCACGCGTGGGTCCGCCGCCATGTCTTCGGACAGGTGCCTCGCTGACCCGCTGATAGATTGGCCCCAGTCGTACCCACGTCGAATGGAGCCCTCCATGGCCGCCCCCTCCCGGCACACCCGTTCCAGGCCACTCGCGGCGACGGCGGTCGCCGCCGTGCTGCTCTTCCTCCTGAGCGGCTGTGTGAAGCTGAACGCAGACTTCCAGGTGGATGCGGAGGAGAACCTCACCGGAGCGATGGAGATCCTCGTGGATCCCGTCGCGCTCGAGGACATGGGCTCGCCCGACCCCTCGCAGGAACTGGACGATGCCGTCCAGGAGGCGCAGTCGGACCCCGAGACCCCGGAGGGCACGACCGTCGAGCGCGTCGATGACGAGGAAGGCTACATCGGCATGCGCGTCGCGTTCGACGCCGTGCCGGCCTCCGAGTTCCAGAGCGGTGGAGGCGGGCTCGGAGACGTGGGTGTCGAGGGCATCCAGGTGGAGACCACCGACGGCGAGATCACCTTCTCCATGACGAACCCGCTCGTCGCGGGGATGGACACCGCCGACCCCTACGGATCCACGAGCGGGATGCCGTCGGCCCGGTCGATGTTCGATGAAGCGGTGGTCGCCGTGACGTTCCCCGGCAGCGTGGTCTCCGCAGAAGGCGCGGAGGTCGACGGGAGCACAGCGACGTGGAACCTCCGCGACTACGACGGCGATACTCTCAGCGCCACTGGCGAGGCCTCGAGCTTCCCCTGGGTGACAGTCCTCATCGTCGCGGGTGTGCTCGTCCTCCTGCTCATCATCGGGGGCGTCATCGTGCTGCTCGTCGTGCTGCGCAGGAAGAAGGCGCGGCAGGCCGGAGGACCGCAGCAGATGATGTATGCGGGCGCCGCTGGTGGACCGGGAGCCATGGGCCCAGGACCCGGACAGTACCCAGGAGGCCCACCGTCCGGGCCGCACACCGCAGGTGGGCAGCCGGGGCCCTACGGCCAGCCGGGACCGCAGGGGCAGCCCGGCCCATACGGACAGCCCGGTCCATACAGCCACCCAGGACCGCAAGGACAGCCGGGGCCTCACGGACAGCCAGGGACGTTCGGCCCCGGGCCCCAGGGACCCTACGGACAGCAGCCGGGCGGAGCCCCCTACCCGCCGTCACAGGGTGCGCCGAACGGCGGTGACGATGCTCGTCGCTTCGCGCCGCCGCCGCGGCAGGAGCCACCTCCCGGCTCCCACCCGAACAGCTGAGGGGAGGGGCCACCGGCACCCGGACCGCTGAGGCACCCGGGCCGCTGAGGCACGCGGATGAATGACGGAGGGGCCGTCCCCTGTGGGACGGCCCCTCCGCTGTGCCTGCTCTGCGCAGGTCAGGTCACCTCAGCTGAGGTCCGCGGCCTGCGGCTCGATGAGCCCGCCCAGCGATGCCAGCTCCTGCGACACGGTGTCGACGTCGTCGAACGTGCGCGGGATGACGGTGAGGCGCTTGGCGTAGTGACCGATGGGGTACTCCATCGTCATGCCGATGCCGCCGTGCATCTGGATCGACTCCTGGCTGATCTCGCGCGATGCGTCATCGATGATGAGCTTCGATGCGAGCACGTCGCGGTGACGCGACTTCGAATCGCCCGCGCCCTCGTCGGCGCTCTCCTCGCCGGTGATGGCGAGCTTCGCGTACAGCGCCATCGACTTCGCGCTCTCAAGCGTCGCGTAGGCGTCGGCGGCGCGGTGCTGGAGCACCTGGTTGACACCGATCGGAGCACCGAACTGCTCACGGGTCTTGAGGTACTCCGCCGTCATGGTGAGCGAAGCCTCCATCGCGCCCACCGCTTCCGCGGCGAGCGCCGCGTTCGCGGTGTCCACGACGCGTTCGATGACTGCGCTCGCGTCGCCGGCGCCCAGGCGAGTCGCCGGAGCATCGGCGAACACGACGGATCCGGTGCGGATGCCATCGGCCTGCATGCGTCCTTCGACCGTCACGCCCTGCGCGTCCGCATCGACGAGGAACAGGCCCACGCCGCCGTCCACGGCGGCGGACACGACGAACGTGTGCGCATCCGCGGCACCGAGCACGGACGACTTCTCGCCGCTCACGGCGAAGCCGCTGCCGGAATCCGCTGCGGTGGTCGAGGGAGCGGTGAGGTCGTAGCGGCTCGTGGGCTCGTAGCCTGCGAAGGCGAGCAGCTTCTCACCCTCGATGAGGCCCGTGAGGATGTCCTGCTTCTGCTCCGAGGTGCCCGCCGCGTCGACGAGTCCTCCGCCCAGGACGACCGTCGACAGGTAGGGCTCGAGGACGAGTGCGCGTCCGAACTCCTCCATGACGACGGCGACTTCGGCGAAGCCCATGTCCGCACCGTCGTAGTCCTCGCTGAACGGCAGGCCCAACAGGCCCAGTTCGGCGAATGTCTGCCACTTCTCCTCGCTCCAGCCCTTCTCCGAGCGGAGGATCTCTTCGCGTGCGGCAGCGTCGTACTCGGTGCGCAGCAGGCGCGCCACCGTCGACTTCAGTTCGCGCTGCTCATCAGTGAGTTCAAGGTCCATCTGTGTCTCCTAATCCGATGAAGTCGATTGTGTCAGAGGCCCAGGATGGCCTTGCTGATGATGCCGCGCTGGACCTCGGAGGAGCCTCCGTAGATGGTCACCTTGCGGTAGTTGAAGTAATCGCGGATCGCGTCGACCGATGCCGTGGGCAGATCCGTGAAGCCGTCCGCCGTGGCGGGCGCCTCGATGAAGTCCAGGCCCTGCGGGCCCAGCACGTCGACGAGCAGCTCGGTGATGTCCTGCTGCAGCTGCGAACCGTGCAGCTTGAGGACGGAGGACCGCGGGTCCGGCTGGTCGTTGCCCGCCACCTGCGTGGACAGGATGCGCAGCTGGGTGAATTCCAGAGCGGTGAGACGCGCCTCGAGCTTCGTGAGGCGTGCGGAGAACATCGGGTCGTCCAGGAGGGTGCCGCGCGACGTCCTCGTCATCGCCGCGTACGCCTTCGCGCGTGCGAGGTTCACCTTCGACATGCCGATGCGGGCGATGCCGGTGCGCTCGTTGCCCAGGAGGAACTTCGCGTACGTCCAGCCCTTGTTCTCTTCGCCCACGAGGTTCTCGACGGGGACTTCGACGTTGTCGAAGAAGACCTCGTTGACCTCGACGCTGCCGTCGATGAGCTCGATCGGCCGGACCGTGACGCCGGGCGTCGTCATGTCGATGAGGAGGAACGAGATGCCGGCCTGCTTCTTCACGGTCGGGTCCGTGCGGACCAGCATGAAGATCCAGTCGCCGTACTGTCCCAGCGTCGTCCAGGTCTTCTGGCCGTTCACGATGTAGACGTCGCCCTTGCGGACAGCGGACGTCTTCAGCGACGCGAGGTCCGAACCGGCGTCCGGCTCGGAGAAGCCCTGCGACCACCAGATGTCGATGTTGGCCGTGGCCGGGAGGAAGCGCTCCTTGATCTCCTGGCTGCCGAATGCCGCGATGACGGGGCCGACCATGGAGGCGTTGAATGCGAGCGGCTGGGGGACGCATGCCAGCTGCATCTCCTCGAGCCAGATGTGACGCTGCACGGGCGTCCAGTCCTGACCGCCCCATTCGACGGGCCAGTTGGGCACGGCGTACCCGTGCTTGTTGAGGATGCGCTGGGTCGTGACGAGGTCGTCCTTGCCCATCTCCTGTCCGGTGGCGACCTTGTACCGGATCGCCTCAGGGATCTCGGTGCGGTAGAAGTCGCGCATGTGCTGAGCGAACTCCCGCTCTTCCTGATTCAGTAACTGATCCATGAACACTCCTGTGTGGGAATCGGGGCGCTCCGGCGCATGCCGGATGCCGATCGTCGCAGTGATTCTACCAATTAACTGGACGATCGTTCAGCCGACAGCGACCCGGATTGTGACCGACGCAACGTCCAGAAGAGCAGAAGGCCCGCGATCAGCACCAGCGCGATGCCCAGAGCACCTGCCCGCTGGTACCCCAGGAGCGCGATGAACGTCGCGAACATGACGGGCCCCAGGAAGCTGACCGCGCGACCCGTGGTCGCGTAGAGGCCGAAGTTCTCACCGGCCTCCTCGGGGGGCGTGATCCGTGCGAGGTAGGCGCGTGAGGAGGACTGGACCGGACCGACGAACAGGCACATGAACACCGCGGTGGTCCAGAAGACGGCGGGCGAGTCGGAGATCGCGATGGGGACGGTTCCAGCGATGAGGCAGACGAGTCCGGTGATGATGACCGCGGAGGATCCCACCCTGTCATCGATCCAGCCCGCGGCGATCGCGCCGATCCCGGCGGAGACGTTCGCCGCGACACCCAGCATGATCACCTCGGACGCGGAGAGGCCGTAGGAGCCGGCGGCCAAAACCCCGGCGAACGCGAAGATCGCCGCGAGGCCGTCGCGGAAGACCGCGGAGGCGATGAGGAAGCGCAGAGTCAGGCGATCCTCGCGCCACATCCTGACGATGCGACGGATGAGGCGGCGGTAGTCGGCCAGGAAGAGTCGGATGCTGCTGAACAGTCCCGACTGCCCGCGCGCCGCGGCCTGGCCTGAGTCTTCGGATCCGGACGGGACGGGTGAACGAGGAGCGAAGAAGAGGACGGGCAGTGCGAAGACCGCGAACCACGCCGCGGCGAGCACCGCCACGATGCGGTAGCGCAGCCCGTCCTCGTCGACCGCGCCGAACCAGCCGACCTCCGGGTTGATGACGGTGAAGAGGAGGAGGACGAGGAGGGCCAGGCCGCCGAGGTAGCCCATGCCCCAGCCGATGCCGGAGATCCGTCCGACGGTGCTGGGGGTGGACACCGACAGGAGGATGCTGTTGTAGGACACTTCGGCGAATTCGAAGAACACGTTGCCGAGCGCCAGGAGGACCAGGCCCAGCCACAGGTGCCCCGATGTGTCCTCGACGAAGAACATGGCGGCCATGCAGGCGACGACGACGAACGTGTGGAAGCCCAGCCAGAACCTGTGCCGTCCGCCCGCATCGGCGCGGGTGCCGGCAGCGGGAGCCACGAGGGCGATGACGAGCCCCGCGGCGGCCGTGGCCCAGCCCAGCGCCTGCGAGCCCGCCTCCTCCGTCGCCGCGACGCCTGTGGTCAGGTACGGCGCGAAGACGAACGTCACGATGACCGCGTTGAAGGAGGCGGATCCCCAATCCCAGAGTGCCCACGAGGCAACGGCCCGACGGCCCCCAGTTCTCAGCATGCCTCCAGAGTAGTGCGCTCACGACTCGCCTCTTTCCGGAGACCCGGTCGGGACCGCCGCTTCTGTCAACCGAGAGTTCTCGCCAGAATTCGTGACAGGAGGCTGGATTCTTGTTTGACTGGGGGGCAACTGCAACGAACGAGCGAGCCGCTCGAATCCGTCGCCGCGTCCCCTGCCCTCGAAGCAGGAGGGGTGTGGTGTCGGAGCATCGGGCGAGGGGAGGCACCATGTCCAAGCCGGACGATGAGCACGTGGCGACAGGGGAGGGCATTCCCTCCGCAGAGCCGGGGGGCGCCTCGGGGCATCCTGACGGTCCGGAAGCGCCGGCGCGCGACCACGTCGCCATCACTGCAGATCCGGCGCCGGCGCCGATCTCGGACACGGACTCGGACGAGGAGATCACGGAGAAGCTCAAGCGCCAGGGAGTGCGGCTGGGCAAGGGGAGCATCGCTCCGGCCGTGTTCTGGCCGTCGCTGATCATCGTCCTCGCCTTCGCGCTCTTCGCCATCGTCTTCCCGCAGGCCGCGGACACGGCGCTCACGGGGACGCAGAGCTGGATCGTCGGCAATCTGGGCTGGTTCTACCAGATCGTCATCGCTGTCTTCATCGTCTACGCGATCTTCATCGCATTCTCCCGGTTCGGCAAGATCACGCTGGGCAGGGACGGTGAGAAGCCCGAATTCGGAGTGTTCTCCTGGTTCGCCATGCTCTTCGCGGCGGGTATGGGCATCGGTCTGGTGTTCTACAGCGTCGGCGAGCCGCTGACCTTCGCGACCAGCGGTCCGAAGCCCGGGTGGCCGGGCACTGAGACCACTGCAGAGGGCATCACCTCGGTCATCCCGGGGATGGAGATCGACGTGGCCCAGCTGGCCATGGCGCAGACGTTCGTGCACTGGGGCCTGCACCCGTGGGCCGCCTACGCCGTCATCGGCCTGGCCCTCGCATATGCGATCCATCGCCGCGGCCGCCCGGTCTCGATCCGCTGGGCGCTCGAGCCCATCTTCGGAGATCGTGTCAAGGGCTGGCTCGGAGACGTGGTCGACGTCCTGGCGATCTTCGGCACGCTGTTCGGCATCGCCACATCCCTGGGCCTCGGCGTGCAGCAGATCTCGTCCGGGCTGATGGCGATGGGCGTGGTCGACTCCGCGAGCAACGCGCTGCTGGTCATCCTCGTCGTGGTCATCACCTTCCTCGCGACGGCCTCCGTCATCACCGGTCTGGGCGCAGGCATCAGGTGGCTGTCCAACATCAACCTGTCGCTGGCGGGGCTGCTGCTGATCTCCGTGCTGCTGCTGGGACCCACGCTCTTCCTGTTCCAGAACTTCGCGCAGTCGATCGGCGTCTACCTCTCCGAAGTCCTCGGCATGACTCTGGACGCAGGGGCCTACACGGGTGATGCGGGCGCCGACTGGGCAGCGAGCTGGACGATCTTCTACTGGGGCTGGTGGATGGCCTGGGCGCCGTTCGTCGGTGTCTTCATCGCGCGCATCTCGCGTGGACGCACGGTCCGCCAGTTCATCGCCGGCGTCCTGCTGGTGCCCACCACCGTTGGATTCTTCTGGTTCTCGGTGATCGGCGGAGCCGGGCTGTACCGCCAGCTGTTCGGCGCAGGTGACCTCGTGGGCGAGGAGGGCGTACTCCCCGAGGCCGCGCTCTTCGACATGCTCGGAGGCCTCCCCCTGGGCGGGATCCTGTCGGTGATCGCGATCATCCTCGTGGCGATCTTCTTCATCACCTCATCGGATTCGGGTTCGCTCGTGGTCGACATGCTGGCCTCCGGCGGACACCCGAACCCCCCGACGTGGTCCCGCGTGATGTTCGCGCTGCTCGAGGGACTGCTGGCGATCGGACTCCTGATGTCGGGCGGGCTGACCGCGCTGCAGGCGGGGTCCCTGATCACCGCGCTTCCCTTCAGCGTGATCCTGCTCCTGATGTGCTGGGCGACATTCCGCAGTCTGAATGCCGATCAGAAGCGCAGGGACGAGCTGGAGAGGCGGGCCCGCTACGAGTGGTTCAGCGAGCAGCTCGCCGAGGACTTCGACGACACACTCGGGTACCAGGTCGATTCGCGGATCGACAGCCGAATCGACTACCGGCTCCGGCGCACGACGGGCCCCTTCGACCGCGGCTCGCAGGGATCCGGAGCCGCGCCGGGGTCCGGGACCCCGCAACAGACGGACGAGCGGGGTCGAGGGCTCTTCGGCCGTCGCAAGCGTGACTGATCCGCCCCGCGCGCCGGGCGTTCGGTCCGGCGCGCGGCGCGGTGCCGCCGCAGTGGAGGATTCCGCGATGGAATGACAGCATGAAGCAGGTCAGCACCACATAGAAGGAGTCGTCATGCCTATCGCCACCCCTGAGGTCTACTCCGAGCTCATCGATCGAGCGAAGGAGAACGGATTCGCGTACCCGGCGGTCAACTGCACGTCGTCGCAGACGATCAACGCGGCGATCCGGGGATTCGCGGAGGCGGAGTCCGACGGCATCATCCAGGTCTCCACCGGCGGTTCGGAGTACCTCTCCGGCCCCACGGTGAAGGACCGGGTGCGCGGTGCGATCGCGTTCGCGGTGTACGCCCACGAAGTCGCGAAGTCCTTCGACGTGAACATCGCCCTCCATACCGACCACGCCCCCAAGGACGCGGTCGAGGACTGGGTGAAGCCTCTGCTCGAGGTCTCCAGGGAGCGTGCGAAGCGCGGCGAGGGACCGCTCTTCGGATCGCACATGTGGGACGGCTCGGCCGTGCCGCTGCAGGAGAACCTCACGATCGCGGAGGAGCTCCTGGAGCTGTCGAACCAGGCGAACACGCTGCTCGAGATCGAGATCGGCGTGGTCGGCGGTGAAGAGGACGGCGTGGAGAACGCGATCAACGAGAAGCTCTACACGACCGTCGATGACGCGCGGGCGACGATCCAGGCGCTCGGTGCGGGCGAGAAGGGCCGCTATCTCACCGCCCTCACGTTCGGCAATGTGCACGGCGTGTACAAGCCGGGGCACGTGAAGCTCCGTCCCGAACTCCTGGGCGAGATCCAGGAGGTGATCGGCGCCGAGGTCGGGAAGGACCGGCCGTTCGACCTCGTCTTCCACGGCGGGTCGGGATCCTCGGAAGAGGACATCGCGACGGCGGTGCGCCACGGCGTGGTGAAGATGAACATCGACACGGACACGCAGTACGCCTTCACGCGTCCGGTCGTCGACCACGTCATGAAGAACTACGACGGCATCCTCAAGATCGACGGAGATGTGGGCGACAAGAAGATGTACGACCCCCGCGCATGGGGGAAGGCCGCCGAGGCCTCGATGGCCGACCGCATCGCCGAAGCGTGCCGGCACCTCGGCTCTGCCGGCAACCGTATGGCCTGAGGATCAGGCCCGCGCCCGCGCGACCGCGCGGAGGACCTCGTCGATCTCATCGGCGGTCCGTACCGCCTCGGGGGACCCCAGGCGGTACGGATCCGCGATGTCGTCCCTCCGCGTGAGCGCGGGGCGATCAGCGGACGGCGACGGCGCGCTCCACAGCGGGGACCTCGGCGCCGCCGCACGATCCCGGGCGTACGCCTTCATGACGAACGTCCGGTCGGCGAGGTCGGGCCACGCATTTACGACGAACGCGCGGTGCTCGCGCGTGGCGCAGAGGATCAGCCCTGAGGCGTAGGCGATCGGCTCCGTCAGCTGCCGTGCGCTGAACCCGTCAGCCGTGCCGCCGCGCTCGATCAGCACCTCTGCGAGGCTCTCATCCACGCCCCACCCCCGCATCGCGTGGGTGCCGGCGCTGGCGATGGCCGATCCGGGGAACAGCTGCTGCGCACGGCGCTCGGCATAGGCGGATCGGCAGATGTTCCCGGTGCAGAGGAAGAGGACGTCGACCATGTCGCCGATCCTAGCGGCCGCCCTCGACGGGGTGAACCGAGCGTGTCCGCAGGGACGATGCGCTCCGTGGACCCCGGTCGGCGGTAGGCTTGGCCCGCATAGTCCGTCTTCCGCGTGAGGTGATCGCAGTGCCAGCATTAGTCGTCGTCGGCGCCCAGTGGGGCGATGAGGGCAAGGGGAAGACGACGGACATCCTCGGCACCCGAGTCGATTACGTCGTCAAGCCGAACGGCGGCAACAACGCCGGGCACACCGTCGTCGTCGGCGGTGAGAAGTACGAGCTGAAGCTCCTTCCCGCCGGCATCCTGTCTCCCAACGTCACACCGGTGATCGGCAACGGCGTCGTCGTCAACCTCGAGGCGCTGTTCGAGGAGATCGACATGCTCGAGTCCCGCGGCGCCGACACGTCGAAGCTGCGCGTGTCTGCGGACGCGCACCTCGTGGCCCCCTACCACCAGGTGATCGACAAGGTCACGGAGCGCTTCCTGGGGAAGCGCGCGATCGGGACGACGGGTCGGGGGATCGGCCCCACGTACTCGGACAAGTCGGGCCGCCTGGGCATCCGCGTCCAGGACCTCTTCGACGAGTCGATCCTCCGCCAGAAGGTCGAGGGCGCGCTGCGGCAGAAGAACGAGCTGCTCGTGAAGGTCTACAACCGGCGGGCGATCCTCACCGATGAGATCGTCGACTACTTCCTGTCCTTCGCAGACCGCCTGCAGCCGTACGTCACGGACACCTCGCGCCTGGTGAACGAGGCGCTGGACCGTGACGAGCTGGTCGTCATGGAGGGCGGCCAGGCGACCATGCTCGACGTGGACCACGGCACCTACCCCTTCGTGACCTCGTCCAACCCCACCGCGGGCGGAGCCTGCGTCGGAGCGGGGATCGGCCCGACGCGGATCGATCGCGTCGTCGGCATCGTCAAGGCGTACACCACCCGCGTGGGTGCGGGCCCCTTCCCCACGGAGCTCTTCGATGAGATGGGCGAGCACCTGCAGAAGAAGGGCGGGGAGTTCGGCGTCAACACGGGCCGTCCCCGCCGGTGCGGCTGGTACGACGCGGTCGTCGCCCGCTACGCGGCGCGCGTGAATGGCTTCACCGACTACGTGCTCACGAAGCTCGACGTCCTGTCCGAGCTCGAGACCATCCCGGTGTGCGTCGCCTACGACGTCGACGGCGAGCGCGTGGACGAGATGCCGATGACGCAGACCGGCTTCCACCACGCGAAGCCGATCTTCGAGCACTTCGCCGGCTGGCAGTCGGACATCACCGGGGCCAGGACCTTCGAGGACCTGCCTCCGAACGCCCAGGCGTACGTGGAGGCGCTCGAGCGCCTGTCGGGCTGCCGGATCTCCGTGATCGGCGTCGGCCCCGATCGTGAGCAGTCGATCGTGCGCCACGACCTCATCGATTGACGAGAGCGGCCACGGGCATCGGTCCCGTCGCGGCGCACCACAGCACGCAGCGCTCCGCCTGCGCGGATGAGTGAAGCCCCCGGCACCTGCCGGGGGCTTCACTGCTGGGTCCGAGGACGTATCAGCCGAAGTGGCGGGGGAGCGGCGCACCGTGCGCGGCGGCCAGCTCATCCAGCGTCAGCGTGAAATGGTCGACGAACTCGAGCGCGTTCGGGTGCGACTCATCGCCCGTATCGGTCATGCCGATCCGCACGAACGGGAAGCGGCGAGCCGTGCACATGTCGGAGAAGCGCACCTCTTCGCTGCGCGGCACCGCGACGATCGCACGCGCCGTCGATTCGGAGAACAGCGCCGTGAAGAGGTCGATCCCGTCGCGCTCGAGCAGCTCCGTGAGCCAGACCCGCGCGCCGGCGCCCCACCGCAGCGAGGACTCCACGAGCGCCTGGGCGAGACCGCCCTCGGACAGGTCGTGCGCGGCATCGATCATGCCGTCGCGCGATGCGTTGATGAGGATCTCCGCGAGGCCGCGCTCGGCGTCAGGACGGTACTGCGGCGGGACTCCGCCCAGGTGGCCGTGGACCACGTCCGCCCACGCGGATCCGTCCAACTCGTCCGCCGTGGTGCCCAGCAGGTAGATCGTCTGGCCCGGCAGGCGCCAGCCGCTGGGGGTGGCGCGTCCGACGTCGTCGAACACACCGAGCACGCCCACGACCGGGGTCGGGTGGATGGCGGTGGTCCCCGTCTGGTTGTACATGGAGACATTGCCGCCGGTGACGGGGATGCCGAAGTCCACGCAGGCGGAGGACAGGCCCTCCACGGTCTGCCCGAACTGCCACATGATCTCCGGGTCCTCGGGGGATCCGAAGTTGAGGCAGTCGGTCACGGCCAGGGGGCGGGCGCCGGACGTCGCGACGTTCCGGTAGGCCTCTGACAGGGCGAGCTTGGCGCCGACCGACGGGTCGAGGAAGCTGTACCGGCCGTTCGCATCGGTGGCCAGGGCGATCCCGCGCCCCGTCTGCTCGTCCACGCGGATCACCCCTGCGTCGTCCGGGAACGACAGGGCGGTGTTGCCCTGCACGTACCGGTCGTACTGCTGCGTGATCCAGTCCTTCGACGCCAGGTTCGGGGAGCCGACCAGCGTGAGCAGGGTGTCGCGGATCTCCTGGTCGCTCTGCGGCGTGGCGAGTCCTGCGGCGGACACCGTGTCCTGCCGCGTCGCGTCGGTCCACGAGGGGACCTCCATCGGACGGTCGTAGACGGGACCGTCGTGGGCGACGGACCGCGGCGGGACGTCGACGATGACGTCGCCGTGCCATTCGATGACCAGGCGCTCGGTGTCCGTCACCTCGCCCAGCACGCTCGCCTCGACCTCCCACTTGCCGGTGATCGCGAGGAACTCGTCGAGCCGGTCCGGGCGGACGACCGCCATCATCCGCTCCTGGGACTCGGACATGAGGATCTCTTCGGGTGTGAGCGTCGGATCGCGGAGGAGGACGTCCTCGAGGGTGATGTGCATGCCGCCGTCGCCGTTGGAGGCGAGTTCGGACGTCGCGCAGCTGATGCCGGCGGCGCCGAGGTCCTGGATGCCTTCGACGGTGCCCGCGCGGAAGAGCTCGAGGCAGCATTCGATGAGCACCTTCTCCGCGAAGGGGTCGCCGACCTGGACTGCCGGCCGCTTGGAGGGCTTCGTGTCGTCGAACGATTCCGACGCGAGGATCGAGGCGCCGCCGATCCCGTCGCCACCCGTGCGGGCGCCGAAGAGGACGACCTTGTTGCCGGTGCCGGAGGCGTTGGCCAGGCGGATGTCCTCGTGGCGGAGGACTCCCACGGCCAGTGCGTTGACGAGCGGGTTGCCCTGGTAGCTGGCGTCGAAGACCGTCTCACCGCCGATGTTCGGCAGGCCGAGGCTGTTGCCGTAGCCGCTGATGCCGCCCACGACGCCGGGGAGGACCCGGGCGGTGTCCGGGTGGTCGATCTCGCCGAAGCGCAGCTGGTCCATGACGGCCACGGGGCGTGCGCCCATGGAGATGATGTCGCGCACGATCCCGCCGACGCCGGTCGCGGCGCCCTGGTAGGGCTCGACGTAGCTGGGGCTGTTGTGGCTCTCCACCTTGAAGGTGACGGCCCAGCCGTCGCCGATGTCGACGACGCCCGCGTTCTCTCCGATCCCGACCAGCAGGTCCTTCTTCATGTCGTCCGTGACGTTGTCGCCGAACTTGCGGAGGTGGACCTTCGAGGACTTGTAGGAGCAGTGCTCGGACCACATGACGGAGTACATCGCGAGCTCCGCCGACGTCGGGCGGCGCCCGAGCACCTCGCGGATCTTCTGGTACTCGTCGGTCTTCAGTCCCAGATCCGTGTACGGCTGGTCGACATCCGGGTGCTGTGCGGCGAACTCGACGGTCTCCTTGACCCTCTTCTCCGCGTCGTCCGAAGCGGGTGCCGCTGTGCGTGCCGGTGCGGAATCCGCGGGGGTCGAGTGGGTATGGGTCATGATCCTCAGGAGATCCTTTCGTGAAGACTGCGCCGGTGTCATCCTACCGCCGCCCCGAGTCCGCCGAGCGTCCGCCCGCGGGGTACGGTCGGGGCAGGCGGTCGCCCGCGATCCGGGCCCGCCGACTGTCGGAAGCCGTCACCCGGTCACGAACCGAAGGAGCCTTCGTGAAACTCTTCGATCACCCAGAATTCGACCACCACGAGCAGGTCGTCTTCTGCCACGATCCCGCCACCGGTCTGCGCGCGATCATCGCTGTGCACGACCGCTCGCTGGGACCTGCCGCCGGCGGCTGCCGGATGCACCCGTACGCCAGTGAGGAGGAGGCGCTCACCGATGTGCTGCGCCTGTCCCGCGGCATGAGCTATAAGAACGCCGTCGCCGGTCTGCCCCTGGGCGGGGGCAAGTGCGTGATCATCGCGGATCCCGCCCGCCCGGACAAGGCGGATGTGCTCCGTGCCTTCTCCCGTCACGTGCAGTCGCTCGGCGGTCGCTACTGGACCGCGATCGACGTGGGAGTGGGGCCGGAGGACGCTGACGTCCTCGCGGAGGAGTGCGACTTCGTCTTCGCCCGCGCCAGCCAGTTCCCGCCCGGCGTCAGCGCGAGCACCTTCACCGCGCTCGGAGCCTTCACCTCGATGCGCGCGGGCATCGCCCACGTCTGGGGCCGCGGTGACCGGGACACCAGTGATCTGCAGGGCATGCGGGTCGCGGTGCAGGGCCTCGGCGGCACCGGCCGTGAGCTGTGCCGACTCCTGCACGAGGCCGGCGCGCAGCTCGTCGTCGCGGACGTGGCCCAGGCCGCGGTCGACTCCGTCGTCGCGGATTTCGGAGCCGAGGCGGTGGCACCGGATCGCATCCATGCCGCCGACGTCGACGTGTTCGCCCCCTGCGCCCTGGGCGGGGTCGTGAACGGCGACACGATCGAGGAGATCACCGCGAAGCTGGTGAGCGGGATCGCCAACAACCAGCTCGCGGCCCCGGCGCACGGACGCAGGCTGCTGGAGAAGGGCATCACCTTCGTCCCGGACTTCGTCGCGAATGCCGGCGGAATGATGGCGGCGGGCGTCTCGATCTACGACGAGCTCTCGATCGATTCGGCGCGTGCGACCGTGCTCTCGCTCTTCGACTCGATCACCGAGGTGCTCACCGAAGCCGAGCGCGAGGGTCTGCCGACTGCGGAGGTGGCCGAGCGGATCGGACGCGACCGCATGGCGGCGGCGCTCTAGGATACTGCCCATGTCCGTCGCCAAGATCGTCCTCTTCTACGTCTTCACCCCGCTGTCCGATCCGGAGGCCGTGCGCCTGTGGCAGCACGCGCTCGCGGAGCGCCACGGGCTCACCGGTCGGGTCATCGTGTCCTCCCAGGGGATCAACGCGACCCTGGGCGGTGACGTCGCGGATCTCAAGCAGCACATGAAGGTGACGAAGTCCTACGCGCCGTTCCGCGGGGCGGACGTCAAGTGGTCGACGGGGACGGGGAACGACTTCCCGCGTCTGAGCGTGAAGGTGCGGGATGAGCTCGTGACCTTCAACGCGCCGGACGACATCGTCGTGACGCAGGAGGGTGTGCAGGGCGGCGGGGAGCACCTCAAGCCCGGCGCCCTGCACAAGCTCGTCGACTCACGGGGCGACGACGTCGTCTTCTTCGACGGGCGCAATGCCATGGAGGCGGAGATCGGCCGCTTCCGCGATGCGGTCGTCCCGCAGACGGACACCACGCGGGATTTCCTGGACGAGTTGGACTCCGGGAAGTACGACCATCTGAAGGACAAGGCGGTCGTCACGTACTGCACCGGCGGGATCCGCTGCGAGGTGCTGAGCGTGCTCATGAAGAACCGCGGGTTCCAGGAGGTCTACCAGCTGGACGGCGGGGTCGTCCGCTACGGCGAGACGTTCGGCTCCGCGGGACTGTGGGACGGGTCGCTGTACGTCTTCGACAACCGGATGCACATGGAGTTCGGCGAGGGCGTCGAATCGCTCGGCACGTGCGTGGAGTGCGGTGAGAGCACTCCGCTGTTCGTGAACTGCGCGAACGAGGCGTGCCGGTCCCTGTTCCTGCGGTGCGAGGCGTGCACCGCGGCCGGCCTGCACCGGACCTGCGGGACCTGCGAGCCGGCACCCGCCTGACGACCCCGTTCGGTCAGCGGCCGAACAAGCGGCGCAGCAGTCCCTTCTTCTCCTTCTGCGGACGCTCGGTGCCCTGTGGCGCGGCCGGCTCGTCCGGCGTCGCGGCGGCGGGCTCCGGCGCATCGTCGGTCGCCGGCTGGTCGTCGGCTGCAGCAGGCTCTGCAGGTGCCTGCGGCGCTGCGGCGGACGGGGCGGGCTGCTCTGCAGCCGGTTCCTGTGCTGCCGGCTCTTCTGCCGCAGCCTGCTCGCCGGTCGGGGCGACTGCCTCTGCAGGCGACGCCTCGTCTGAGGCTGCCGGAGCAGCTGTCGGGGTCGGTGCAGTCGCCGGAGCCGGCTCTGCAGCGGCGGGTTCGTCCACCGGTGCGTCGGTGACCGGCGCCCGCTCCTCGGGCGCGGCCTCGACCGGAGCGGGGAGTCCTGCGGCTGCGCCGCCGAAGATCGCAGTGCCGGTCACAGCTCCGACCTGCGCGAACTGCTCCGCCGCCTCGCCCTCGAGGGTCTGATGCGCCTGGCAGGACGCGATGCGCTCCTGCTCGTCGAAGGTGACGTCCGCAGAGCCGTCAGCGCAGAGGATCCGCACGCCGCCGTCCGGCAGCGGTGCCGTGCGCAGGCCGCGCAGCTGCGCGTAGGACGCGAGCGCGGTCCGGTGATCTGAGACCTCCAGCCCCGTGATGCCCGAGGCCAGCGCCTTGACGACGGGCTTGAGCTCCGGCTCGCCGAGCGCGAGCCGTTCGTCATCGATCAGCACCCACACGGTCGTGCCGCCGCCCGCCGCGACGGGATAGTGTGCCCACGCGCCGGTGAGGGCCTTCGACGAGAGCGTGAGGGCGAGGGGGAGGTCCTCCGGCTCCAGGGGCAGCTCTGCGTCGATGAGCTCTGCGACCCCGTGCGCGGAACCGTGCTCGCGCGCACGCGCGGACAGGGCCACGACCTGCTCCGGGAACTCGTTGACGTTGTCCCAGGCCCAGTGCCACGACTTCTCCCCGGGCCGGCTCACGGCGGTGCCCAGCATGTGGGGGCGGAAGTCGATCGGCTGGTCGCCGGTGAAGCGCAGTCGCGGAGCAGAGGAGAAGTCGATCTCGAACTCCCGCTCCGCGATGACGGCGCCGAACCTCTGCTGGACCTCTGCGGAGAGGAACGCGGCACGGTCGACCAGGCTCTGGAGGGAATCGCTCATGTCCTCCACCCTAGTGGAGGAGGAGCGCCCGCCCGCAGGTCAGGCGAGGAGGCTCCGCAGCACGGAGGTGAAGAACCCCTGCCCGTCGACGCCCGCACGCATGCCGTCCGCCGAATCGGTGCCGAAGCCCGCTTCCACCGCATGCTCCGGGTGGGGCATGAGGCCCACGACGTTGCCCGCCGCATTCGTGATGCCGGCGATGTCCCGCTGCGACCCGTTCGGGTTGAACCCGCTGTAGCGGGCCACGACGCGGCCCTCGCCCTCGAGCTCATCGAGTGTCGCCGGATCCGCGACGAACCCGCCCTCGCCGTTCTTCAGCGGGATGGTGATCGTCTCGCCTGCCGTGTAGTCGCGCGTCCACACAGTGTCCACGTTCTCCATGGCCAGGTCCTGATCGCGGCAGATGAAGTGCTGGTGGTCGTTGCGGATGAGCGCACCGGGCAGCAGGTGCGATTCGCAGAGGACCTGGAAGCCGTTGCAGATGCCGAGGACGGGCATGCCGCCCTTCGCCGCATCGACGACCGCCGTCATGAGCGGAGCGAAGCGGGCGATCGCGCCGCACCGCAGGTAGTCGCCGTAGGAGAAGCCGCCGGGCAGGATGACGGCGTCGACGTCGGACAGCGAATCGTCGCCGTGCCACAGCGGGACCGCCTGGGCTCCGGACAGCGTGACCGCTCGCTGCGCGTCGCGCTCGTCGAGCGATCCCGGGAACTGCACGACGCCCACGCGCAGGGCGTCTGCGCCGGGGATCGCTCCGCCGTCGCCGCGCGCGCCGATCAGGGGCGCTGCCGTCGCCATCGCGGTGCGGCTGCTCATCGGGAGGCCTCCGCGTCATCCGCCTCACGCACGGAGACGACGTCCTCGATGACGGGGTTGGACAGAAGCGAGGCCGCGGCCTCGCGCGCCTGCGCGAGCGCGTCGGCGGTCACCTCGCCCTCGACGGTCAGGTGGAAGAGCTTGCCCTGACGGACACCGGTGAAGCCGGACAGCCCCAGTCGCTCCAGCCCGGTGCCGATCGCCTTGCCCTGGGGGTCGAGGATCTCTGGCTTGGGCATGACTTCGACGACGATGCGACCCATGCGCGCGTGCTCCTTATGCGGTGGAAGAAGAGTGTGGACTCGGTGGAAGAAGAGTGTGGGATCAGTCTAGTCCGTCGTCACCCGGGGAACTGCTGGCCCGTGAGTCGTGCGAACGCGTCGATGTAGCGCTGGCGGGTGCGCTCGACGACAGCGGCCGGCAGCGGCGGGGGAGGAGTGTCCCCGGACCGGTCCCAGCCGGAGTCCTCCGACGTGAGCCAGTCGCGGACGAACTGCTTGTCGAAGCTGTCCTGCGGCTGCCCCGGCACGAACGACTCCGCGTCCCAGAAGCGGGAGGAGTCCGGTGTGAGGGCCTCGTCCCCCAGCACGACTGCACCGTTCGCGTCGCGGCCGAACTCGAACTTCGTGTCCGCGAGGACGATGCCCCTCTCTGCGGCGATCGTGCGCGCACGCTCGAAGACCTCGAGCGTGAGGTCGCGCAGGATGGCGGCGTCGACTGCGCCCAGCATCTCCGCAGTCCGGTCGAAGTCGATGTTCTCGTCGTGCTCGCCGACCGCGGCCTTCGTCGCGGGCGTGTAGATCGCGGGCTCGAGCGGGCTCGATTCGCCCAGCCCCTCGGGCAGCGCGTTCCCGCCCACGGTGCCCGCAGCGCGGTAGTCGGCCAGGCCGGATCCCGTGAGGTGGCCGCGGGCCACGCACTCGACGGGGAACATCTCCAGGCGCGTGCAGATCATCGCGCGCCCTGCGACGACGTCCGGCACGTCGACGCTCACGACGTGGTTGCCGACGAGGTCGGCGAGCTGGTCGAACCACCACAGGGTCAGCCCTGTGAGGACCTTCCCCTTGTCGGGAATCTCCGTGGGCAGCACCCAGTCATAGGCGCTGATGCGGTCCGAGGCGACCATGAGGATCTCCTCGGCCGTCTCCAGCGACCCGACACCCTCGCGGATGTAGAGGTCGCGCACCTTGCCGGAGTACGCGTGCGTCCAGCCGGGGACGGCGGGGGCCGCGGGCTGGGAGCCGGCGGCGGCCTCGGCGGCGGTCGGGTTCGACGGGACCCGGGCGGGCCCGGCTGTCGCAGCCGTTCCGAGTGCGGCCTCGGGAACGGTGATCGCGTCCTCTGCGGCCAGGAGCGCGATGTCCGTGCGCTTCTGCACGCCCTCCCAGTCGATGAGGTCGGCCGCCGCGTAGGCGCGGGAGCGGGCCGCGGCGATCCCGTCGCCCAGCCCGACGACGGACAGGACGCGTCCGCCGGAGGTGATGAATTCGCCCTGCTCGCCCAGCGCGGTCCCGGCATGGAAGACGTCGACGCCGTCCAGCGCGAGCGCCTCCTCGAGACCCGCGATCGGGTCGCCGGTGCGGGGAGCGCCCGGGTAGTTCTGTGCCGCGAGGACCACGGTGATCGCGGTGCGCTCGTCCCATTCCAACGGCGGATGCTGCGCGAGCGTGCCCTGCGCCGCGGCGAGCAGGAGGCCCGCCAGCGGGGTGCGCAGGCGGGCGAGCACCGACTGGGTCTCCGGATCGCCGAACCGCACGTTGAACTCGATGACGCGCATGCCCTGGGACGTGAGCGCCAGGCCGCAGTACAGGAGGCCCACGAAGGGGCTGCCGCGGCGGGCCATCTCGTCGACCACCGGCTGCGCGACGCGGGCGACGACGTCGTCCACCATCCCCTCCGGGGCCCAGGGCAGCGGCGAGTACGCGCCCATGCCGCCCGTGTTGGGGCCGGTGTCGCCGTCGCCGATCCGCTTGAAGTCCTGCGCGGGGGACAGCGGCACGGCGGTGGTGCCGTCGCAGACGACGAAGAGGGAGACC
Source organism: Brevibacterium sp. Mu109 (assembly GCF_900169375.1). NCBI lineage: Bacteria > Bacillati > Actinomycetota > Actinomycetes > Micrococcales > Brevibacteriaceae > Brevibacterium > Brevibacterium sp. Mu109. The sequence continues at coordinate 45,004 of NZ_FXZF01000006.1, read as the reverse complement.
TCGGGGCCGTCCAGGTAGGCCTCGATGACGACGCGGTCGGCGACCGCGAGGCAGCTCTCCGCATGGGACAGCGCGGCGGAGCGGTCGTCCGTGACGACGACGCCCTTGCCCGCTGCCAGCCCGTCCGCCTTGACGACGTAGGGGGCGCCGAACCGATCGAGCGCCTCTGCGGCCTCCGCCGAGGTCGTGGCCGCCACCGCCTGCGCGGTCGGCACACCGGCGGCCTCCATGACCTCCTTCGCGTAGGTCTTGGAGCCCTCGAGCGTCGCGGCCTCCTGACCGGGGCCGAACACGGGGAACGATGCTTCCCGCAGCGCGTCCGAGACCCCGGCGACCAGAGGCGCTTCGGGGCCGACCACCACGAGGTCGACATCCAACTCCTGGGCCAGGCTCACCGCCGCGGCGGGATCCGTCTGGTCGAGCGGACGTGTGTCGCAGAGGAGGTCGATCCCCGGATTCCCGGGGGCGGCGATGACCGCCTCGACCTGAGGATCGCGGGAGAGTGCGGAGACGAGTGCGTGTTCCCGGGCGCCGGGACCGATGACGAGTACCTTCACGCCACCCAGAGTAGTCGGTGCGGAGCACCGGTGAGGGTGCACAGGGTTCGAGGGCTAGAATCGCGGTGTCCGTGTCCCTGATGAGAGCAACCCACTCGATGAGCAAGAGTTCCGAACTGGCGGAGAAGGCGGAGAGATTCGGCCTGGCCCGCGTCGGTGCCCGACCACCCCTCCCGTCGTATCTCAAGCAGGTCTGGGAGCGTCGGGACTTCACCCTGTCCCTGGCCCGCTACCGGATCCAGAGCGAGAACGAGCGCAACCGCCTGGGCATGGCGTGGGTGCTTCTGCGACCCAGCTTCCAGGCGCTGGTCTACGGCACCGTGTTCGGTTTCATCATGACGGGGAGCAGCAGGCCGGACAATTTCGTGTCCTTCCTCATCATCGGCGTGTTCTCGCTGGAGTTCTTCAACTCCTCGATGAACGGCGGCGCGAAGGCGATCATCTCCAACACGAGCCTGGTGCAGTCCCTGCCCTTCCCCAGGATGGTGCTGCCGGTGGCGAAGGTCCTGGAGAACCTCATGAACTTCATGCCGACTCTGGCGCTGATGTTCATCCTCGCGATCATCTTCGGGTCACGCCCGGACTGGTCGTGGTTCCTCTTCATCCCGCTGGTCGCGCTCTTCACGATCTTCAACCTGGGCATCGCCTTCATCTTCTCGCGGCTCACCGTCCACTTCCGCGACCTCAGCCAGCTGATCCCGTTCGTCTCCAGGATGATCTTCTACACATCCGGGGTCTTCTTCGACCCCAGCCGGCTGCTGGACGGACGACCGCCGATCTTCGCGGCGATCTATGACTGGCACCCGCTGCACAACGTCCTGTCGATCTCCCGCGGGATCCTGCTCGAGGACCATGAGCTGCCGGTCGAGTACTGGTTCAACTTCAGTGTGTGGGCGGTCGTCATGCTGGCCGTCGGCACGGTCTTCTTCTGGAAGGCGGAGGAGCGCTATGGCCGAGAGAACTGACACGAGCGCGCGGGACGGCGAGACGGTCGAGGACCCCGTCGTCATCTGTGACGACGTCCACGTCGAGTACCGCACGCTGGCGACCGGCAAGAAGGCGACGCCCGGCAGCACCTCCGGACTGCTGAACCGCGGCCGCTCGCTGCAGAAGGTGCACGCACTCAAGGGCATCTCCTTCACCGCGAACGCCAATGAGTCCATCGGCATCATCGGGACCAACGGGTCCGGCAAGTCCACCCTCATGCGGACGATCACCGGGCTCACGCCCGCGACGAGCGGAGCCGTGTACGCGAAGAGTCGTCCGAACCTCCTGGGCATCGGCGCGGCGCTGCTGAATGACCTCTCCGGCAGTCGGAACATCATCCTGGGCGGCCAGGCACTGGGGATGAGCCGGAAGGAGATCGAGGAGAAGTACGACGACATCGTCGAGTTCACCGGTCTGCGCGAATTCATCGACATGCCGATGCGCACCTACTCGTCCGGCATGACCGCTCGCCTGAAGTTCGGGATCGCGACGGCGAAGCACCACGAGATCCTGATCGTGGACGAGGCGCTGAGCGTGGGCGACCGTGAGTTCCGCAAGCGCTCCGAGCAGCGCATCCGGAACATCCGCGAGTCCGCCGGCACCGTCTTCCTCGTGTCGCACTCGATGCGGTCGATCCGCGACACGTGCAACCGCACGATCTGGATCGAGAAGGGCGTGCTCCGCACGGACGGGGATACGGCGGACGTCGTCAAGGAATACGAGAAGCACAAGTGAGCGCCACACGTCGTGGGGCGGGAAGCGCGCTCGCACCGGATGCGCTCCCTGCCCTGGAAGCAGTGCCCGGCGTGTCCTACATCATGCCCATCCTCAACGAGGCGGGCCATGTCGAGGAGGCCGTGTCGACGATCCTCGCCCAGGACTACCCGGGGCAGAAGGAGATCGTGGTCGCACTGGGCCCGTCGACCGACGGGACCACGGAGATCGTCCGCCGGATGGCCGCGGCGGACCCCCGGATCATCACGGTCGACAACCCCGCCGGCGACACCCCGATCGGCCTGAATCTGGCCGTCGCGCAGACGACGCACCCCGTCGTCATCCGCGTCGACGCGCATTCGGAGCTCACCGCGGACTACACCGCCCGCGGCGTGGCCGTCCTGCGGAAGACGCGTGCGGCGAACGCGGGAGGGCTCATGCGGGCCCGAGGCCGCACGGCCTTCCAGCGCGCCGTCGCACGGGCGTACATGTCGCGGATCGGGCTGGGCGGCCCCGCCTACCATGCGGGCGATGAGGCCCAGGAGGCGGAATCCGCGTACCTGGGCGTCTTCCGCCGCGAGGTGTTCGAGGCACTGGGCGGCTTCGACGGGACGCTGCGCCGCGGACAGGACTGGGAGCTCAACCTGCGCGTCCGCGAAGCCGGGGGCCTCGTCTGGTTCGCCCCGGAGCTGCAGGTCACCTACTGGCCGCGGGCCACGTGGTCGAACCTCGTCAAGCAGTTCTACGCCACCGGGGTGTGGCGTGCGGAGATCGTCCGCCGGTACGGTGCGCGGAACTCCGCGCGGTACTTCGCACCGCCCCTCCTGGTGCTGGGCGTGACCGCCTCGCTCGTCGAGGCGGTGCTGCAGCTGACCGGATCCACCCGGCGGTGGCCGCGGTTCGTGCGCGGCTTCACGTCGCTGGTGCACGTGCCCAGCGCCGCCTACGCGGCGGGCATCGTCACAGCGGTGTGGCGAGCCGACGACGCGGGGATCCGCGAACGGCTGTGGTTCGGACTGGTGCTCCCCTCCATGCACGTGAGCTGGGGAGCCGGGTTCCTGCGGGGACTGGCGACCGGTGCGGCGACCAACAGGGACAGGAGCAGGTGAGCAGGGTGGCGAAGAAGAAGCGCGATCGTCGCGACGACGACCGCATCGAGTCCCTGGCGGACCTGACCCCGGAGCGCGTGAAGGGCAGCAGGCGCAGCGGGACCGAACGCGCGAAGCCGGTGTCCGCGGAGGAACGGGCCGCGTGGGAGGAGCGCGTCGCAGAGGCGGAGGCGGCGAAGGCCGGACGCCGGACGTTCGCCCCGCTCATCGTCGCCGGCGTCGCCGCAGCGGCAGTGGTCGGCCTCATCGGCTGGTCCGTCCTGTCCGCCGAGGAGCCGCCGACGGCGGAGTCGCTGCCCGCGCCCGTCATCGCCGCCGACGGCGGGGGAGCCGCGGTGTATCCGGAGAATTCGGCGGAAGCCGTCCGGGAGAACGTGCGGTTCGGCTTCATGCCGGCGGTCGACCTCGTCGAGCTGGGTGACGGGACGATCGCCCTGGGAGCGGGCGGACCGGAGGCCGGCGAGGACGTGTACGGGAAGCCGTATGCGGACCTGACTGCTGAGGAGTTCGCAGACGGCACGATCCCCGCCCCCCGGGAAGAGACGAACTCAGGCTCCCCGGCGATGTGGGACGAGGTCTACGAGGACTTCAGCACCGACACGGTGTTTATGCCGTCGGTCGATTCCGACGCGGCGCTCGACGCGGTGCTCACCTCCGCCGAGGATGCGGAGCGCATCGACGCACTCATCGTGCGGACCGACGATGCGGCGCTCGCGGAGCGGACCGCCGACGCCGGAGCGGTGGCGCTCTTCGACGGCGACCCGGAGGGGACATCGCCCGCTGACCTCGCTGCGTCGGGATTCGGCATGGCGGCCGTGAGCGCCGATGCCGAGGACGTGGACGAATGGCTGGCATCGGACGTGGGCGTGTGGCTCACCGGTGTGGGGTCGGCACAGCAGCTGACCGAGCTGGGGGACGCGGGCGCACTGGGCGCGCTGACCGAGGATCCCTTCGCACTCCAGCCCGCCGAGGACGAGGACGGTGCCGAGGGCTGACCGCACGCTGAGGCGCGTGTCCTATTGTGAGGGCATGAGCCAGAACCTCGGTCACCCCTCGCACATCGGCAACCTCGACGCAGCGCAGCTGGGCCCGCAGCCCACCTACCTCCCCGACGACCACCCGGACGTCGATGCGAAGCGCCGCCTGGACGCGGGCGACGAGCCGATCGACGTCGCGAGCGTCCTCCCCTCGTCCTCCCTCGCCTGGGCCGAACTGTCGGACGAGGCCTTCGATGAGGGCCGCACCGTCGACTCCTACGCGTATGCGCGAGTCGGCTACCACCGCGGTCTCGACGCCCTGCGTGGTGCGGGCTGGCGCGGTGCGGGACCGATCCCCTGGACGCACGAGATCAACCGCGGGTTCCTCCGCTCGCTCTACGCGCTGGGACGCGCAGCTGCGAGCATCGGCGAATCGGAGGAGGCCGCACGGGTGGAGAAGTTCCTGAACGACTCCGATCCGACGGCGATGGAGCAGATCGCCGGACACCGGGGCTGACACCCGTGCAGACGGCTGAGACCTTCACCGCGGACGCCGCCGTCGAACTGGCGATCGTCGAGCGCTCGGGCTTCATCGAGTCCCGGCACATCGGCTCCGCCGTGCTCCTCGACCCGTCCGGAACGCCCGCCGCGACCCTCGGAGCAGTGGACGCACCGGTCTTCGTGCGCTCGACGCTCAAGCCGCTGCAGGCGATCGCGAGCATGCGGATGGGAGCGGAGCTCACAGGGCCGGCACTGGGACTCGCGACCGCCTCGCACCGGGCAGAGCAGCGGCACATCGATGTCGTGGCCGACATGCTGGCCTCCGCCGGTCTGGACGAGTCGCACCTGCGCTGCCCGGCCGTCGCGCCCGCCGACCGCGTGACGCGGGACGCACGAGCCGCCGCAGGACACCCCACCTCACGGCTGCACTTCAACTGCTCCGGGAAGCACGCCGCATTCCTCCTGGCCGCCGTCGCGGGCGGCCACCCCACGGACACCTATCTGGATCCGAACCACCCCGTGCAGCAGGAGGTCGAACGGGTGGTCGAGGAGCTCACCGGTGCCCCGCCCCTGGCGATCGGGGTCGACGGGTGCGGCGCGCCCGTCCACGCGCTCACGCTCACCGCGCTCGCCACCGCGATCTCGTACGTGGCGAGAGGGGCCGATGAGCTGAGCTCCCGGCTCATGGACGGCGTCTTCGCACATCCCTGGACGGTCGAGGGCCGCGGCCGGCCCAACACCACCGTCCTCGAGGAGCTGGGGGTCTTCGCGAAGTTCGGGGCGGAGGGCGTCATGGTCATGGCGACCCGCACGGGGTGGTCCGTCGCTGCGAAGTGCCTCGACGGCTCCTCGCGCCCCACCACCCTGACCGCGCTGCGCCTGCTGGAGGCGAGCGGCGACGTGCCCGCGGAGGCGGCCCAGCGGGTGCTCGAGGAACTGACCCAGCCCGTCACCGGCGGCATCGACGACGACGGGCGGACGGTCCACGTGGGCCGTCTGCGCGAGGGTGCGGCGCTGCGGACGTTCGGAGGAGGAGCACGATGAGCACGAAGCGCAGGACGGATCCCGCTGTCGGGCAGCAGGCCCTGGCCGCCTGGTGCACCGCCCGGACGTGCTCCGCGTCCGGCGTCGACCGCAGAACGCTCGCCACCGCAGTGCGCTACGCGCTCGAGGAGTTCGCAGCCCGTCATCCGGGCGGCAGCGTGGAGGTGCGGGTGCCGCCATTCGGTGTGACGCAGGCGGTCGAGGGCCCCCGGCACACGCGGGGCACCCCGCCCAACACCGTCGAGTCCGACCCGGACACGTGGTTGGCGCTCGCCACCGGTGCTGCTGACTTCGCCGAGGCCGTCGGACGGAACTCCGTCGCCGCGTCGGGCGTCCGGTCGGACATCGGCCATCTGCTGCCGCTCTTCGACGAGCAGGGCCGTTCCCTGAGCTGACGGTTCCCCGAGCTGACGGTTCCTTGAGCTAGCCGCCGCGGGCCGCTCACCGGATCCACTCACCGGACGTGCACTGGGGTTCAGCAGGTCCGTGGTGTTCAATGGCCTCATGACCGCTCCCACTCTGCAGACCACGTCATTCATCGGCGGCCGGCACCTCCCGACGCTGAAGACCTACGCCAACATCGACCCCGCCACCGGGGACGTGATCGGCGATGTCTCCCGCGCGAGCGCCGATGAGGTCGATCAGGCCGTGGCGGCGGCGGCGAAGGCGCAGCGCGAATGGCGTCGCAGCTCGCCGGAGCAGCGCTCGACGCTCCTCGTCGCGGCGGGGAGCCGCATCCGCGCGAACCGCGAGGAGCTGGCGCGCCTGGAGTCGGAGGACACGGGCAAGCCGCTCACCCAGGCCTACGCGGACGTCGACGTCTGCGCCCGCTACTTCGAGTACTACGGCCACACGATCGAGGCGTACTACGGGCACCAGATCCCGATGGCCGACGACATGCACGTCTACACGCGCCGTGAGCCCTACGGCGTGACCGGACACATCGTGGCCTGGAACTACCCGCTCCAGCTCATCGGCCGTGCCGCGGCGACGTCGCTGGCGACAGGGAACTGCGCCGTCGCGAAGCCGGCCGACGAGACCCCGCGCACCACGGTCCGGCTCGCGGAGATCATCCAGGAGGCGGGCTTCCCCCGCGGAGCCTTCAACGTGGTCGTCGGGCTCGGGGCGGAGGCAGGCGATGCGCTGGCGAAGCACCCCGGCGTCGCGCACCTCGGATTCGTGGGCTCGACCGCGACCGGTTCGCTCATCGCGCACGCCGCAGCGGACCGCGTCATCCCCACCGTGCTCGAACTGGGCGGGAAGTCCGCGAACGTCGTCTTCCCGGATGCGGACATCGACGGTGCGGTGCCCAGCCTGGTCCGCTCCTTCATCCAGAACGCAGGTCAGACCTGCTCTGCGGGCGCCCGCCTCCTCGTCCACGCGTCAGTGCACGACGAGGTCATCGAGAAGATGCGTCGGGCGGTGGGGGAGATCACCGTGGGCCGCGGCACCGACGATCCGGGCCTGGGCCCGCTCGTGTCGGCCAAGCAGATGGACCGCGTGCAGGGGTTCCTGGACGAGCTCGACCCGTCGCAGGTCGCAGTCGGCGGAGGTCGGCCCGCGGGGCTGGGCGGTGCGTTGGAGAACGGCGCGTTCGTCTCCCCGACGATCGTCACGGGGGTGGACCCGTCCCAGCGGATCTTCCACGAAGAGGTGTTCGGTCCCGTCGTCGCCGTGTCGACCTTCGAGGACGACGAGGAGGCCCTCGCACTGGCCAACGGCACGGAGTACGGACTGGTGTCGGCCGTCTGGACCCAGAACCTGTCGCGTGCCCACCGGATGGCGCATGAGATCGAGGCGGGCCAGGTGTTCGTGAACACCTACGGTGCCGGCGGCGGCGTCGAGCTGCCGTTCGGCGGATACAAGAAGTCCGGCTACGGGCGCGAGAAGTCCATCGAGGCGTTCGACGAGTACACGCAGACGAAGACCGTCGTCATCAAGCTGTGAACCGGAACTGCGGCGACGACTAGAATGGTGGCGTCCAGTCACCCCCCGTCACTGAGCAGGAGCCGATGAGCGACCCCGATATCCGGATGACAGACGACGTCGACGTAGTCGTCCGCCGCACGCCCCGCTTCGGGACCTTCCTCCTGCTGGGGGTGCTCCTCGGCTTCATCGCCGCGGGTGTGCTGGTCGTCCTGCCCGTGGACACATCGGTGCTCACGAGCGACTACTCGCTCGGTGCGACGATGGCACTCCTCATGCTGCTGCTGGGCCTGGTCGGCGCGGCGCTCGGGCTGTCGGTGGCCCTCATCCTCGATCGCGTCAATGCGAAGAGGGCCCGCACCTACACGGTGCGGGGCGAATACGTCGCCAGGAAGGCCCCGGCCGCGCCGGAATTCGGGGAGAACGGCAATGCCGCCGCGGCCTCGGCGGATGACCGGACCGCGGACGGCGCGGACGGTTCCGCACCGGCGGCGGACGGCGAGCAGGAGCCGAACGGCGATGTGGAACAATGACGACGTGCCAGCCGTGAACCTGTCCCGCGTCGCCCGCGACGCGAGCACCCCCACGCCCACGCAGTCCTCCGAACGGCCCGACGGCCCCGAAGCGCCCGACGGCCTCGAACCGCCACCAGGGGAGGAGTGCGGCGTCTTCGGCGTCTGGGCCCCCGGCGAGGAAGTGGCCCGGCTGACGTACTTCGCCCTGTATGCCCTGCAGCACCGCGGCCAGGAGTCCGCGGGGATCGCGGCGAGCAACGGCGAGCAGATCCTCATCTACCGGGACATGGGGCTCGTGTCCTCCGTCTTCAAGGAGTCCGACCTCGGGACCCTGCCCGGCCACATCGCGCTGGGCCACACGCGGTACGCGACGCACGGCGCCTCCTCCTGGGAGAACGCCCAGCCCACGCTGGGACCCACGCCGTTCGGCACGCTCGCACTCGCGCACAACGGCAACCTCACGAACGTCGAGACGCTCGAGGAGATGGCCGAGGACGCCCACGCGAACCACCAGCAGACCGTGGCGCGCGCGACGAACAAGACCCTGCGCACCCGCGGCCACCGGGACTCCTCGAGCGATACCTCGCTCATCACGAAGCTGCTCGGGTCCTCGGAGAAGGAATCGCTGCACGATGCGGCGATGGAGCTGCTGCCGTCGCTGGAGGGCGCCTTCAGCCTCGCGTTCATGGACGAGGGGACGCTCTACGCCGCTCGCGATCGCCACGGCGTGCGCCCTCTGGTGCTGGGCCGTCTGGACCGCGGCTGGGTCGTCGCATCGGAGACGGCCGCACTGGACATCGTCGGCGCCACGTTCGTCCGCGAGGTGGAGCCGGGCGAGCTCATCGCGATCGATGAGGACGGACTGCGGTCGGAGCGCTTCGCGGAGACGACGCGTGCGCAGTGCGTCTTCGAGTACGTCTACGTCGCCCGGCCGGACAGCGTGCTGGCCGGTCGCACCGTCCACGCCGCCCGTGCGGAGATGGGCCGCGTCCTGGCGCGCGAGCACCCCATCGACGCGGACATGGTCATAGCGACCCCGGAATCCGGAGTGCCCGCAGCGGTCGGCTATGCGGAGGAATCCGGCATCCCGTTCGGTCAGGGACTCATGAAGAACGCCTACGTGGGCCGGACCTTCATCCAGCCCACGCAGTCGCTGCGCCAGCTGGGCATCCGCCTCAAGCTCAACCCGGTGCGCGAGAACATCGAGGGCAAGCGCCTGATCGTCGTCGACGATTCGATCGTGCGCGGCAACACCCAGCGCGCGCTCGTGAAGATGCTGCGCGCCGCAGGGGCGAAGGAGGTGCACGTCCGCATCTCGTCGCCCCCGGTGAAGTGGCCGTGCTTCTACGGGATCGACTTCGCCAGCCGCGCAGAGCTGATCGCCAACGGCCTGGACGTGGACGAGATCGGCCGGAACCTGGGTGCGGACAGCCTGGGCTACATCTCCCTGGACGGAATGATCTCCGCGACCCATCAGCCGCGCGCGGACCTCTGCACTGCGTGCTTCTCCGGCAGCTACCCGATCCCGGTGGAGGGCCCCGGGATGGAATTCACCCACACGAGGACATGACGATGACGCTTCCGCACGACGATTCCCAGCCATCCGGCACCACCTACGCCTCCGCCGGCGTGGACGTGGAGGCCGGTGACCGCGCAGTCGAGCTCATGAAGGCGGCCGTGTCCGCGACCCACACCCCGCAGGTGGTGGGCGGCGTGGGCGGATTCGCCGGGCTCTTCGACGCCACCGCGCTCAAGGACTACCGCTCACCGCAGCTCGCGACCTCCACGGACGGCGTGGGGACGAAGGTCGCACTGGCGCAGCAGCTGGACATCCACGACACGATCGGCCACGACCTGGTCGGGATGGTCGTCGACGACATCGTCGTCATCGGCGCCAAGCCGCTCTTCATGACCGACTACATCGCGTGCGGCAGAGTCGTGCCGGAGCGCATCGCGGCGATCGTGCGCGGCATCGCGGAGGCGTGCCAGAGCGCAGGAGTCGCGCTGATCGGCGGCGAGACCGCTGAGCACCCCGGGCTGCTGGGCGAGGACGAGTACGACGTGGCCGGCGCGGCGACGGGCGTCGTCGAGGCGGACGAGGTCCTGGGCGCCCACCGCGTGCAGGCGGGCGACGTGCTGGTGGGCCTCCCGGCCTCGGGCCTGCACTCGAACGGCTACTCGCTGGTGCGCCGCATCATCGCGGACGCAGGCTGGTCGCTGGAGCGCGAGGTCGCGGAGTTCGGCCGGTCGCTGGGCGAAGAGGTCCTCACTCCCACGCGCGTGTACGCGGGGCCGCTGCTGGCGCTCATCTCAGAGCTCCCGGGCGCCGTCCACTCGATCTCCCACGTGACGGGCGGCGGGCTCAGCGCGAACGTCGCACGGGTCCTCCCGCAGGGCACGGTGGGCGTCATGCGCCGCGATTCGTGGACCGTTCCGGCGGTGTTCGATGTGCTCGGCGACCTCGGACGCGTCCCCAGGCTCGACCGCGAGCGCACGTGGAATCAGGGCGTGGGCATGGTGCTCGCGGTCGATCCCGCGCGCGTCGACGACGTGCTGTCCGCGTACCCCGGAGCATGGGCGCTGGGCGATGTGCGCACCGATGATGGTGCCTTCGGGGCGGACGCGGCGTATGTCCAGGGTGCGAAGGGCGTCGACGCCGGCGCTGCGATCCTCGTCGACTGACGGGGGCTGTGAGGCTGCGGGGCTGCGGGGGCTGCAGGGCGGCCCCGCACCACGGCTGAATGCGTGAGGGGCGGGAAGACCGGATGGTCTTCCCGCCCCTCACGTCATCTGGTGACGACGGTGTCCGTCAGCGCTCGTCGCTGCTGTCGTCGTCTTCGTCGTCCTCGTTGTACTTGTCCGCGTACATCGAGAAGTCGTCGTCATCCGACACCGCGGATTCCTTGCCCAGCTCACGCTGCAGTGCGCTGAGGTCCGTTTCCGGGCTGTAGTACTTGAGCTTCCGAGCGACCTTGATCTGCTTCGCCTTGGCGCGACCGCGACCCACTGGCCTGACCCCCTCCGTGCTCATCCAGGGCGGGTGACATGAGGTCCCTGGCCTGTCTTGAATCGTTCTCCGGAGCATCCTACCTCTTCACGGTAACCGTAGCCATTCCGGGTCACGGTCCGAAGCCGGGTTCGAACACCGGCCTTCCATATGGCGGACAGTGTTTCGGACGCTCCCTGGGCGCAGTCCGCCACCCGCGGCGATAGGCTGGTGCCCATGTCATTCACACGTCCGTACGAACTCTGCCTGCGGGTCTTCGAGCCCCTCGCCGCTCATCCTGAGTGGCAGCGCAGCGGCCTGGAGGCCAACAGGGAGCGGATCGAGTCGGCACTGCGGCAGGACGCGGACGACCGACTGGTCGTGCTGCCTCCGGAGCCGATGCCTCCCGCGACACCGAGCATGCGGATGTACCTGCCTGCCTCGCAGACCTCCGACGGGATCGACAGGGTCTGGCCCGTCCAGCAGGACGTGCTGTCCTGGAGCGCGATCCGGGACCTGGAGGAGGCCGTTCCCACCGCCCTGCTCGACCCGCTCGTGCCGCGCAGCGTGCGCCGCGAGGCGTCGATGGAGCGGATGGACTGGCTGCGTCGCGAGGACGGCGACCTGGTGTACGCGCAGATGGGCGCGTGGCACGTCCCGTTCCAGTGGTGGCTGGCCTTCGACGAATCGGTCGACCAGGTCATCGAGGAGGAGGGTCCGGACGGATCGACGCACATCCGCATGCGCGCGGAGATCATGAGCGCATCCGCCCGCGTCGACTGGGACCGCGACATCCTGGTGGGCAGCACCCCGCCCGGCGGCGCGGGGACGATCGTCTCCGAATTCGCCGAGTGGCTGGACGGCTTCGACTTCAACTCGATCCTCGAGCTCGACCTGGGCGGGATGTCCGCGTCCCATTGGGAGAACGACCTGCGCGCACTGGTCGAGGAATGCGTGAATGCGCTGGGTGACGATGACGCGGACCGCGCGGCGGACGCCTTCGGCCGGTACATGCACGGTGTGGAGACACAGCGCCTGCAGTCGCGCGCGAACTGACGTGCGTACGACCGCTGTGCGCGCGACTGACCTGCGTACGACTGCTGTGCACACAGGCACCGCAGTCGCATCGAGGCTGAGGAGTGTGATGTGAGCGGGTCCGGCAGCCGGTGGCTGTGGCTGCTCGTCGGCTCCGCGATCCTCACGCAGACGACGCTCAACATCGTCCGTCCCACCATCAGCTACCAGCTGCTGGGGATGGGCGCGGACGCGGGAGCGGTAGGAATGGTCACCTCCGCCTACGCCCTGCTCCCGCTCGTGCTGGTGCTGTGGCTGGGGCGGCTCACGGAGAAGACTCCCCGGCTGTCCGTCCTGATCGCCGTGGGCGCCGTGATCTTCGCCGCGTCCTGCCTGCTTCTCTCGATCGCGACCAGTGTCTGGGTCGTGGCCCTGGCCTCCGTCGTGCTGGGCGTCGCCCACATCGTGTTCACGATCGCCGGGCAGGCCGCGATCGCGCGCTACCTGCCGTCCGACGAGCTGGATCGGGGGTTCGGCTGGTTCACGGCCGGGTTCGCGGTCGGTCAGCTGATCGGTCCCGTCCTCGGCGGCATGCTGCTGGGCACCGGTGCGGACCCGGACGAGCGCACCGCGACCATCCGCATGATCATGCTGATCGGTGCGGCGGTGTCGCTGGCGGCGGTCCCCGTGATCGCTCCGCTCATCCTCGGCATGTCACTGCCCGGCTCGCACACTGACGACGCGGCTGAAGACGGTCCGTCGCCGAGGTCCCGGTCGGCTTCCGCTGAGGAGGGGCCCGCCGCAGACCCCGCCGCCCCCACCATGCTGGGGATCCTGCGCGTGCCGTCCGTCCCCTCGCACATGGTCGCCTCCCTCGCCCTGCTGGCGATGGTGGATCTGCTCATCGCGTTCCTCCCGGTCGTGGGGGAACAGCGCGGAGTGTCCCCGGTGTGGGTCGGCGTGTTCCTCGCGGTGCGCGCTGCTGCCACGATCCTGTCGCGGATCTGCCTGCCGTGGCTGTCTGCGCGCTCCAGGCGGTCGGACCTGGTGATCGTCAGCCTGCTGGGAGCGGGCGTCATGATCGTCGCGACGCCGTCGACCCTCACCTGGCCGACTGTCACGATCGTGCTCATGGCGATCGGCGGATTCTTCCTGGGCCTGGGGCAGCCGCTGACCATGACCCTGATCGTGCGGGCGGTGCCGATGACGTGGCGGAGCACCGCGCTGGCGGTGCGGCTCATGGGGAACAGGCTGGGGCAGGTGGCGCTGCCGATGGCGGCGGGCGTCGTCGCCTCGACCGTGGGGCCGGCCGGCGCGATCTGGTTCGCAGGACTGCTGCTGGTCATCAGCGGCGGGGAGAAGACCGTGAGACGGTATCGACGGACGACGTGACCGCGTGTCGATGATCTGGAGCACCGTGGAACGACGGTGCCGTGACGAGAGGATGAGGCGATGAGGCTGGGCAACCAGGATGGACGGGCAGTGCTGCTGCTCGAGGACACGGCAGTGGACGTGGCAGAGCAGTCGGACGGGCGCTTCGGCCCGGACCTGATGGACGTCTACGAGAAGTGGGAGGAGTTCTCCGCCTGGGCGAAGGCGGCGACGCCGGGCGCCGGCCGACCGGTCTCCGCCGCGCAGCTCGGGACTCCGGTCCCGCGGCCGCGCCAGATCTTCGGCATCGGGCTGAACTACCGGGACCACGCGGATGAGGCGAACCTCGCGCACCCGGAGAACATCGTGGTCTTCACGAAGTTCGCCTCATCGCTCGCGGGACCCGAATCCACCGCGGCGGTGTCATCGGACTCGGTCGACTACGAGGCGGAGCTGGTGGTCGTGGTGGGTCGCGAGGCCCACCGCGTGGGCGTCGACGAAGCGGCCGACGTCATCGCCGGGTACTCGGTGGGGCAGGACATCAGCGATCGGGGAGTGCAGATGCGCCCGCCCGCTCCGCAGTTCTCGCTGGGCAAGTCCTTCCCCGGCTATGCGCCGGTCGGGCCTGCGGTCGTGACGCGGGATGAGCTCGCCGATCCGTCCGCGCTGCGCATCTCGTGCGCGTTCACGGGTCCGACCGCGCAGGCGCAGGGGGCCGACGTCTGGACTGCACAGGACGGCAGCACCGGCGACATGATCTTCTCCCCGGAGCGGATCATCTCCGACCTGTCGCAGGTCGTCACCCTCTACCCGGGGGATCTCATCTTCACGGGCACTCCTGCCGGTGTCGGCATGGCGCGCGGCGTCGCCGTCCAGCCCGGCGATGTCATGACGACGACCATCGAGGGGATCGGGTCGATCACCACGGAGTTCGTGGACGGCTGACGGGAGGCTCCGCCCTCAGGCCTTCGCGGCCGTGAGCATCTTGTAGGTCACCCCGGCGATCGCGGCGCCGATGAAGGGGGCGACGATGAACAGCCACACCTGTCCCAGCGCTGCCGGGTTGTACAGGGCCATGGCCAATGACCGCGCCGGGTTGACCGAGGTGTTCGTGACCGGGATGGCGATGAGGTGGATGAGTGTGAGGCTCAGCCCGATCGCCAGGGGAGCGAAGCCCGCCGGTGCCCGGTCGTCGGTGGCTCCGAGGATCACCCACAGGAAGACGGCGGTGAGGACGACCTCGATGACGAGGCAGGCGAGCAGGCTGTAGCCGCCCGGTGACAGGTCACCGAACCCGTTCGTCGCGAAGGATCCCGCGGCGGAGGGGTCGATGGCGAAGTCCTCCTGGCCGCTGGCGACGATGTAGATGACGGTGGCGGCGATCGCGCCGCCGATCACCTGGACGAGCATGTAGGGCGCCACGGCCCTGCCCTCGATGCGGCCGCCGCACAGTGCCCCCAGCGTCACCGCGGGGTTGAAGTGTCCACCGGAGATGTGGCCCAGAGCGTACGCACCCGTCACGACGGTGAGGCCGAACGCCAGTGCGACGCCGAGGAAGCCGATCCCCATCTGGACGCCGTCGCCGTCGATGACCTTCGCTGCGAGGACCGCGGCGCCGCAGCCGCCCAGCACCAGCCAGAAGGTGCCGAGAAACTCCGCCCACAGGCGGGCGCGCATCGGGATCAGGGGAGCGGGTGGAGCGGGAGCTGTGTGGGTGTGTTCCGCGGACATGGCCGTCTCCTCATGCAGGACGAGTGGAGTACGGACACTGTATGTCAGCTGCACACGCCTGTGGTAGAGATCACTCCTGCGCGTGTGCGTGTCGAGGGACGCCCGCTCCGCGCTGGCACGGTGCGACTCCGCTGGCGCGGTCGCCGGCGGGCCAGCGGAAGAGGATCGTGTTCCGCAGGGGCACCATCGCGAGAGGGACGAGGAGTCCGGCGATGAGGAGGAGCCCGATGACGGCCCACGGCGCTGTGATCCCCAGTGCATCGATGGACTCGAACGCGACGGTGATCGTCGTCAGATTGACCAGGTAGACGACGATCGATCCTCTGCCGACCCATTCGAGGAATCGGATCCGGGGAAGGCGCGGGGCGAGCCACAGCACCCCGAGCACCCCGACGAGCGAGAGGAGGAACGTCGAGAACCCCAGCGCTGTCCGCAGCTCGCTGTCATGGGCTGCGACGTATCCCCACGCGACGGTGAACGCGAGCATCGCGGCGGGCAGGGCGGGGTGGATCCGCTGCCACGTGCGGAGGTGCCTGCTCACGGTCGCGCCGGCGAAGAAGAACGCTCCGTACCAGAGGACCTTCTGGGCGTAGTCGCTCCATGAGCCGTCGCCGACGATGAACGTCGAGGCGAGAGCCATCGGGAGCGGGAGCGTCCACGCCGGCAGGAGGCGGGTGAGCGGTGCGACGGCATAGCAGACGATGAGCACCGACAGGAACCACAGGTGCTGCCAGCCCATGAGCATCGCGGGGACGTCCTTGAACAGCCACAGCGGATCCTCATCGGTCCAGAGGGCTTCGAAGCAGATGACGACGATGACGGTCCAGAGGGCGAACGGCCACACGAGCCCACGGAGCTTTCCCGCTGCGTAGTCCTTCATCGGCTTCGACAGCGACCGCGGCAGGAGGAGCCCGGAGAGGAAGAAGAGCAGAGGCATGCGGAAGGGCTGCATCGCCTCTCCGAACCGCATCAGCGCTTCGGGGGTTCCGGGGACGCGCTCGCCGACCGGGTACTGGATGTGGAACAGCGCGACAAGCAGCACCGCGAGCCCGCGGAGCATGTCCATCCACCCGGCACGCGTTCGTGCGGGTTCGGTGTCAGCCATCGCCACCAGCGTACGGGAGAGGTGCCGAGCAGCGGATGCGAAGCGGGCCTCGGCGGCGGTGGTGCGGGTCAGCCCCGGCGGTATTCGGCCATCATCGGGCAGTCGAACGGGTCACGTGCGGCGAGGCCCACACGATTGAGGTAGCCGATGACGATGCCATAGGACTGGAGCAGCCCGGTCTCCGTGTACGGGACACCCAGTTCGCGGCACTTCTCGATGACGATCCGGCGGGTCCTCGCGAGATGCCGGCGCGGCATGCTGGGGAAGAGGTGGTGCTCGATCTGGTAATTGAGGCCGCCCATGAACCAGGTCGCCCACCAGCCGCCGCGGATGTTGCGTGACATGCGGACCTGCTTCGAGAAGAAGTCCAGCTTGACGCTGTGGTCGATGACGGGCATCCCCTTGTGGTTCGGTGCGAACGATGCGCCCATGTAGACGCCGAACACCGCCAGCTGGACGCCCAGGAACGCGAAGGCCATGCCCAGCGGCAGGAACATGAAGAGGGGGATGAGGTACGCGGGGAAGCGGATGGCGAGCAGTGCGAGCTCGATCCAGCGGTGCTTGACCTTGCCGCGCGAGCACAGGTGGCGGATCCCCTGCACATGCAGGTTGAGACCTTCCAGGGTGAGGAGGGGGAAGAAGAGCCAGCCCTGGTAGCTCTGCAGCCACCGGATGGGTCCCTTCGCCTGAGCCGCGTCCGTCGCGACGAAGGACAGGACGCCCGGTGCGATGTCCGGGTCCTTCGAGACCTTGTTCGGGTTCGCGTGGTGGCGCGAGTGCTTCGAGTCCCACCACGAGTAGCTCATCCCGACGATCCCGCCGAAGAAGATCGAGAGGCGGTCGTTCGCGCGGCCGGACGACAGGATGGTGCGGTGCGCCGCCTCGTGCGCGAGGAATGCGACCTGGGTGAAGAGGATTCCCAGTGCCGCAGCGATGAGGAGCTGGAACCAGCTGTCACCGAGGAGGACGAATCCCACGCCGCATGCGACGAATCCGAGGATGAGGCCCGCGCCGATGAGCGCGTAGAACCACGGTGTCCGGGCAAGGAGTCCCTCGGCGCGGACGACCTTCGAGACCTCCAGGTACGACTTCGCCAGAGGGGGGAACGGGCGGGTGCGGACCACACCGGATTCCTTGGCGGGGGAGCTCGTGATGGGGCTGGGGGAGGAGGGACGGGAGATCGTGAGCTTTGAGGGCGCAGATGCAGGCATATGGGTCTACCGCTTCTCGTCGTGGGACGTCATCGTCGATGCCGGGGACGGCGTGGTGAATGGAGAACGGGGGTGGATGGTCGATGACCATCCACCCCCGTTCAGAGCAGATCAGAGAGCCTGGACTCGCGTCGCCTGCATGCCCTTGGGGCTTGACTCTGCGTCGAAGTCGACCGACTGACCCTCTTCGAGGCTGCGGTAGCCGGAGCCCTCGATAGCGCTGAAGTGGGTGAAGACGTCAGCGGACCCATCGCTGGGCTCGATGAAGCCGAAGCCCTTTTCCGCGTTGAACCACTTGACGGTGCCTGTAGCCATACTGCATATCCTTTGTGTACGGGCCACCCACCTGAGTGACCGTGTTTTCCGAGCCGATTGCCGGTCCGGAGATCTGGGGGATGCACACCTGAGAGTGTGCGGTGCATCCGACGCTGCGCGCCGGACGGGTGTGGGTCATCCGCGGTGACGGCTTGGTGTGGCACGCGACGATGCGTGCAGTGCCTGCCTGCGGACTGTGAGGGGTGAAGCGAGTGAAGAAGATGAAATGTCGTTTCGTCGGGCCTGTGAGGCTGGTCGAATATTCGCCGGGTGCAGATGGGCCTGTCGACCGGAGTGGCTCTCCCACTGACTCAGCGGTGGTGGCTGCTGGCGCCTTGTGAGCGTCCGGCTGCCGCACCGATTGATTTCATCCTAGCACGGCGGATCGGATTCGATGCATCGGCAGGATCCCGAATAATCACGGTCGAACCGGAGGCGCGCAATCGCGCGGCGGAGGAGGATCGGACCGTACTCACCCACCGTGACCACGAGAGGAAGGCACCCCATGAAGCTGTCCCCTGATTCTGAAGCCGTCGTCGCAGCGACGGCGGAGGTCGTCGCCGCGCATGCGGAGGAGATCACGACCGTCTTCTACCGCGACATGTTCGACGCGCACCCGGAGCTGCTCAACGTGTTCAACGTTGCCAATCAGGCGGTCGGGGAGCAGCCCAAGGCGCTCGCGGCCTCTGTGGTGGCCTTCGCGGTGAACCTCATCGATCCGGACGCGCCGGACTTCACCCCGATCATGCAGCGGATCGCGCACAAGCACGTGTCCCTGGGCATCAAGGCGCGCGAGTACACGATCGTGGGCCGCTACCTGCTGGGTGCGGTGGGGAAGGTGCTGGGCGACGCGGTGACGCCGGAGGTCGGCCAGGCGTGGGACGAGGTGTACTGGCTGTTCGCGACGTCGCTCATCGCGGAGGAGGCGAAGCTGTACGCGGAAGCGGGGACCGACCCGGAGGAGCCGTGGCGGCAGTACCGCGTGGTCGAGCGCTTCGAGGAATCCGACGAGGTCTTCTCCCTGCTGCTGGCACCGGTGTCGGGCCAGATCCCCAGCCACCGCACGGGCCAGTACGTCGCGATCGCCGTCGATGTCCCGGGTGGGACGCGGCAGCCGAGGCAGTACACGATCTCGTCCGGGCCGCGCGGCGATTCGATCCGCGTGACGATCAAGCGGGTCCGCGGTGTCGCCGGTGCGCCCGACGGCCAGGTGTCCGGATGGCTCCACGAGAACGCGGTGCCCGGTACCGTCCTCGACGTGTCGCAGCCTGCCGGCGACGTGATCCTGGATGAGTCCGATTCGCCGGTCGTCCTCGTGTCCGCGGGCATCGGGATCACGCCTGTCGCCGCGATCCTCGAGGACCTGTCCCGCCGGCAGCCGGACCGCACGGTGCGGCTCTTCCATGCGGACAAGTCGCACGGCCAGCACGCCCTGTACGACGGTCTGCGCCGGCAGGTGCTGGCGATGTCCGACGCGAAGGCGCAGAACTGGTACGAGGAGGAGGCGGAGTCCGCCCCGACCCTGCATCCCGCGCGCTCGGGCTTCATGGACCTCACCGACGTGGAGCTGCCGGCCGAGGCGCAGGTGTTCATGTGCGGACCGCTGCCCTTCATGCAGATAGCCCGGCGCACCCTGATCTCGCAGGGCGTTCCCAGCGACAGCATCCACTACGAGGTCTTCGGGCCGGATCTCTGGGTGCGGAACCCGGAGGGCTGATCGAGTCCGCGTGAGCTCTGCGGGTCGATCTGGCCGAGACGCCGGGGGTCGATCTGGCCGAGACGCCGGTTACCGGCTCGAAACCCCGCTTCCCGGCGCGGTGTTTCGAGCCGGTAGCCGGCGTCTCGCGTGGGTGATGGTCCTAGGACTGGTCCTGGAGTGAGCGGAGCGCGTTCGCTGCATGCTGTTCGAGTGCGGCGTCGTCCCTGTCGCCGTCGATCCCGCCCGGCCTGTTCGCCCGGGGCGCCTCTCCGGAGAGTCCCAGGACGAGCATGCACCGGTCCGGCCCCACGAAGGGGTGGAGCCTCTTCAGCTCGAGCGGTCCGGAGACCTGTTCGAGCTGGTGGCGGACGAGCTTGGCGTGGACGGAGCACACGAGCGGGCGTTCCTCATCGATGAGCTCCTGGTAGAGGCAGGGGACCAGGCCCACGGTGAGGTCGCGTTCGTCGACCTCCGGTTCGAGGCCGGCGTCGTCCAGATGCTCGTACAGCGCATCGAGCTGGTGGACCGCGTCGTCGCCCAGGTCGTCGCTGTGGTCGAGGTCGGGGTCGATGCGGCGCAGCATCGAGCCGCGTGATCTGGCCTCGCCAGCACGGCGCTGAGCTTCGGGGTTGTGCTCGGCGCGGGTCACGGGGGAGTAGCCCATCGGGGGACGGCCGCGTCTGCCGGTCTCGACGGGAGCGCTCACGACGAGCCCCTCCTCCTCGAGGACGCGCAGGTGATCGCGGGCGGTGTTGATGTGCACGCCGGCATCGTCGGCCAGAGCCGTCAGCTGCTGACCGGGTTTCCGGTGCACGGCCTGCAGCAGTCTCAGGCGGCTCACCTGAGTGAGCCCCCTGTAGTCATCGGTCCGGCGCGGCATGCTGTCAGTGTAGGGATCCGGTGGATTCGGTCGTGGAGTGCGGCTGAGCCCCGGACGTCTGCGTCCCAGTACGTGAGCCGCACTCTCGTCGTCCCCCTCATCGAGTGAGTGCAATCCGGCCCGAGATCTCTCGAACTGGGCCGGATTGCACTCACTCGGCGCGCGCTGATGGGGTGCCCTTCGTTGCGGCGCTCGGCGCTCGGCGGTCCGACGCGCAGCGGACCAGCGCGCGGCAGGCGGGCGATGCGGCACGAAGAAGCCCCCTGGCGGGCCAGGGGGCTTCTTCGTGATGGTGGCTCCGACCGGCGTCGATCCGGTGACCTTTCGATTTTCAGTCGAACGCTCTACCAACTGAGCTACAGAGCCATATTCTGTTGTCGGCCTGATCGGATGAGGGCGATCATCCGGACCGATGAAAGAACAAAGGCTCTTCCTTGAGAGAAGAGCCTTATGCTCCGCGACCCTGACGGGACTCGAACCCGCGACCTCCGCCGTGACAGGGCGGCGCGCTAACCAACTGCGCTACAGGGCCATATTCATTTGTGCGTGCGATGTGCGCAAACGCCTATCGTACACGTACCCCCAACGGGATTCGAACCCGTGTCGCCGCCGTGAAAGGGCGGTGTCCTAGGCCACTAGACGATGGGGGCTTCTAGCGGTCTACCGCCTTTCGGCCTGCGAACCTCCGTAAGCTTAGCCCCATCCTCAGGCGGTTCGCAAATCTTCTGAGCCGTGTGCTCCGTCACAGGGGCCGCCGCTGATCCGGGCGGCAGACTGCCCCTGCTCCCGCCCTCCGTAGACTGGCGCGCATGGACGTGAGTGAGGTCAGCGACGAGCTGTTCGACTCCCTGGTCGACCAGGCGGTGGAGGATCTGCCGCCCGGCGTCGTCGATCATATGGACAACGTCGCGCTCTTCGTCGAGCCGGAGCCGCCGGCGGACACCCCCGGGCTGCTGGGCATCTACGACGGCATCCCCCTGCCGGAGAGGGGAGGGGGTTCCTTCAGCTTCGTCCCGCCGGACACCATCACCCTCTTCAAGAACCCGCTGATCGCCTTCGCGGAGGATGTGGAGCATCTGGCCGACGAGATCCTCGTGACGATCGTCCACGAGATCGCTCACCACTACGGCATCGAGGAGGACCGGCTCCACGAGCTGGGGTGGGGCTGAGATCCCGGCCCAGAAGAGGTGGTGCGCCGTGTGACGCAGGTCGCTCGATTTCGTGTGCGTACAGCGCATCTCGTATCGTGGTCACATCATGTCCCGTCGAACTCAAGTGGTAGCCGCCACGCCCGCTCTGCGCGTCCTCGGATTGGCCGGTATCGAATACACGGTCCACGAGTACGAGCACGACCCTCGCGCTCGCCGCTACGGCAGCGAAGCAGCAGAGAAGCTGGGCGTCATACCGAACAGGATCTTCAAGACACTGCACATCCTCGTCGACTCGCAGCCGGTCAGCGCGCTGGTGCCGGTGTCGGGGCAGCTGGATCTCAAGGCACTCGCCTCCGCCGCGGGCGGCAAGAAGGCGACTCTCGCCGGCGTCGCGGAAGCGGAGCGCCGCACCGGGTACACCGCAGGTGGCATGAGCCCGTTCGGGCAGCGCACCTCCACCCCCGTCTACGTCGACGAATCCGTGGTCGGCCACGACACGGTGTTCATCTCCGCCGGTCGTCGCGGCCTCGAGATCGAGATGCGCCCGAATGACCTGCTGATGCTCACCAACGCAGCCGTCGGCCGCATCGCCCAGCTCGACTGATCGTCCGGCCAATTGACCGTACGGCCAACTGACCGTCCGGCCGACTGACCGTACGGTCACGTCGACCACCGCGCCCGAGGCCCCCGACCTCGGGCGCTTCTGTCTTTACTCCCAGCCCGTCGTCGTGCGGATCGCGGCTGCCCTCACGCGGACCACTCCGGTTCGCCGATCGCGGGCTCCGCAGAACCGGCGCTCACATCGGCGAGGCTGTGCAGGCCCGCGTCCAGTTCCGCGGGCGGGATGCGGACGGTGACGACGACCTCGGCGCCGTACTCCGACTCCGTCGTCCAGCCGGCGGCGTGCGCCATCCGATCGATCGCGGCGGCCAGCGCGTAGTCGACCGTCACCGTCACCGGCACGCGCTGGGAGTGCGTGACGATGCGTGCTGCGGCCACTGCCTGCGAGGTCGCGTCGCCGTAGGCGCGCACCAGACCGCCGGCGCCCAGCAGAGTCCCGCCGAAGTAGCGCGTGACGACCGCCAGCACGTAGGTCAGCTCATGGCCGACGAGGACGTCGAGGATGGGTGCGCCCGCAGTGCCGGCGGGTTCGCCGTCATCACTGAAGCGGCGCGTGCGGGAATCCGGGTCCAGGACGAACGCGGTGCAGTGGTGCCGTGCCTTGGGGTGCTCGGCGCGCCGCTGGGCGATGACCTCGCGGGCGCCGTCCTCATCCGCGACGGGAGCGAGGAGGCTCAGGAAGCGGGACCGCTTGATCTCGATCTCCGCCTCCGTGGCGCTGGTGAGCGTGCGATACGAGGTCGGGGAGGACATGCCGCGACTCTATCCGTCTGCGGGAACGGACCGTAGTGTGGGACAGGAGGCCGGGGAGGCTGCCCGGCACGTCACTGCGGTGAGGGCCGGCCCCACCCGGAAGCCTGGAGGACGACGATGCTGGATTTCTCGGAGGACGAGTTGGAGGAGCTGCGCGGGGAGTCGCAGCGCGCCTACGACCTGGACCGCGCGCACGTGTTCCATTCGTGGTCAGCGCAGAAGCAGATCACGCCGATGGTCGTGTCCCGCGCCGCGGGATCCTACGTGTACGACGGGGAGGCTCGGCCGCTGCTCGACTTCTCCTCGCAGCTGGTCAACACGAACATCGGCCACCAGCACCCCGCCGTCGTGCAAGCGATCAAGGATCAGGCCGACGTCCTCTGCACGATCAACCCGGCACACGCGAACGACAAGCGCTCCGAGGCCGCCCGGCTGATCGCCGAACGGCTGCCGGAGTCGCTCAACCGGATCTTCTTCACCAACGGCGGTGCGGACGCCGTCGAGCACGCGGTGCGCATGGCCCGCCTGCACACCGGGCGGCGCAAGGTCCTCTCCCGCTACCGCAGCTACCACGGCGGCACCGAGCAGGCCGTCAACATCACCGGTGACCCCCGGCGGTTCCGCAATGACATGGGCGACGCGGGGACGGTTCACTTCTTCGGTCCCTTCCTCTACCGGTCCGAGTTCCACGCGACGACCGAGGCGGAGGAGACCGACCGCGCGCTCACCCACCTGCGCCGCACGATCGAGCTGGAGGGACCTCAGACCATCGCTGCGGTCATCCTCGAATCGATTCCCGGCACGGCGGGCATCATGATCCCGTCGACGGAGTACATGCAGGGCGTGCGCGCGCTGTGCGACGAGTTCGGCATCGTCTACATCGCAGACGAGGTCATGGCGGGCTTCGGGCGATCGGGCAGGTGGTTCGCATTCGAGCACTTCGATGTCGTCCCGGACCTGGTGGCCTTCGCGAAGGGCGTGAACTCGGGCTACGTGCCGCTGGGCGGAGTGGCGATCAGCGATGCGATCTTCGATACCTTCGCGGACGTCGCCTACCCCGGCGGACTCACGTACTCCGGGCATCCGCTGGCCTGTGCCGCCGCTGTCGCGACGATCACGGCGATGGAGGACGAGGGCATGGTGGAGAACGCCGCGCACCTGGGCGAGGCCGTCGTGGGACCGAGGCTGCGCGAGATCGCAGCGACCTCGCCGATCGTCGGCGAGGTGCGCGGCACGGGGATGTTCTGGGCGATCGACCTCGTGACGGACAAGGAGACGAAGGAGCCGCTGGCACCGTACGGCGGATCGTCGCCGCAGATGAACGAGGTCATCGGGCGGATCAAGGCAGGCGGTGTCCTCCCGTTCGCCAACTTCAACCGCATCCACGTCGTCCCGCCGCTCAACGTGAGCGAGGCGGAGCTGCGGGAGGGCCTCGCGGTCCTGGAGCGCGCGTTCACGGAGCCGATCTGATGCTCATCTGCGAGGAGATGCTGCTCCTGCTCACCCGCGACGACGGTCGGACCGAGGCCTGGGTGAGCTACCGCGACTACGCGCTGGCGGCCGGACTCCTGGCCGATCTGGCGCTGGCCGACTGCGTCGAGTTCGAGGACCGGAAGAATCCGAAGGTCTGGCTGGCCGGTGAGGTCGGAGGCGGCGCCGGGCAGGCCCGGAGCGAGGCACGGAGCACGTTCCCGGCGCCGGGAGCCGCACCGGGCGCAGCCGAGGACGCCGGGCCCGGAGCTGTCATGGAGTTCGGCATCCGGGCGCTCGCGGAGCGCTCGAAGCCACCGCGGGTCCAGTCGCTCGTCACCGCGGGCTGGTTCAATCCGCGGGAGGTCGTCTCCCGGAGCCTCGTGGCCCAAGGAGTGCTGGATCTGGAGGAGGCGAAGTACCTCGGACTGCGACCCGAGCGGTACCCCGCCGTCGATGACGGGCCGGAAGCGCACACCCGTTCTCGCCTGCGAGAGGCACTGGCCGGCCGTGGGGAGATCTCCCTATCGGACGCGATGGTGCTGGGGATCCTGCGGGGCATGGACTCCGCGAAGGTGATCCTCAAGGAGGAGGCCGCGGCCGAGGGGCTGAAGGGCGGTGGACTGAACAAGCGCATCGAGCAGATCACCGACGAGCTGCCGGCTCTCGCCCAGCAGAGCGGCAGGGCCGTCAAGGCGTCCATCGACTCCATCAACGCGGCCATCGCGGCGGGGATCGCCGCGTCCGCCGCGGTGACAGCCCCGACGTAGTCGCTGGGGTCAGTCCCGGGCCTCGTGTTCGTCGCACGGTGCGGGATCCACATCCGTCGCGTGGACCCACAGGGCCGCGTCGAGGACCCGGAGCCGCTCCTTGTCGCTCTTCACGCGGCAGGGCGACGACGAGGCCAGATCCTTGAGGTCGTCGCGGAGGTCGTCGAGCACGTCGTCCACCTGCTCGTCGCGCATGAGCTCGCGGAACACCCGCCAGTCCTTCCCGAAGTCCCGAAGATCGGCAAGTCCCAGGAAGTCGCAGACCGCAGCATCGCGCACGGGGAAGAGGTCCGGACGCTTGCGTGCCGTCAGCTTGCTGGCCGTCACCCAGGGGTTCGGGTCCGCCGCGCCGGCCTGGCCCAGATTCGCCTTCACGAACTCGTAGAAGTCGCTCATGGGCGCGAAGTGCTTGCCCTTCGCATCCTCGAGTCGGCGGTCCGGCAGAGCCTCGAGCAGACGCCGCACCGTCTTGCGGGTGCCCTTGTCCTCGACGAACAGGCGCACGGAGTGCGCGGGGATCGAGACGGACAGCATGCTCGTCGCGAGGAGGTCTGAGGCGGAGATCGCATCGGACGGGTTCGGGGTGATCCGGGTGAAGCTCGCGCCGGCGTAATCGGTGTCGACGCAGTAGTAGCGCCGCAGGCGCTGCGGGGTCTCCGGACTCGTGAGCGCGGTCAGAGTCTGTTCGCGCGCGTGGTCGATGTACTGCTGCTCCACCTCTGGGAAGCCCTTGCGAGACATGATGTCTCCTCTTCTGCGCCGGAAGGCGTCCTCGTGGATTCGGTGTTCCCCGAGTGTATGCGCTCGCAAGGACCCCTGTGCTTCAGAGCCTCACGTGCGCTCAGCCTCGTGCGCTGCACAGCCTCGCCTCAGGTGCACTCAGCCGTGCATGGGCTCAGCCTCGTGTGACCGTGCGGCAGCCGACCGCGGCGAGTGCGATCGCGCAGTAGCGCTGCGCCAGTTCGGAGCTGCTGAGTGCTCCGTCCGGTCGATACCAGTGGGAGACGGACGTGCACATGGTCACGACCGCACGGCAGGCATCCCGCGGGTGGGCGGCCTCGAAGACGCCGTCGGCGACGCCCTGCTCCACGATCTCCTCCACCAGTCGCTGCTGGCGGTCCCGCTTCGCGATGTGCGCGGCGCGCGCCTCCGCGTCGAGGCTGCGGATCTCCGTCAGCGCGATGAACGCGTCATCTCTGCGCTGGGTGTGGAATTCGAGCAGGCACGTGATCACGTCGGTGAACCGATCGACGGGGCCCTCAGCCGCGGCGTCCGCGGCGGTGGAGCGCTGCCAGAGGTCCTCCATCGCCTGGCTCATGACGGCGACGAGGATCGCATGCTTGGACGGGTAGTGGTGGTAGACACCCGCGACGGACAGGCTGCTCTCCGCGGCGATCATGCGGATGGTCGTGCCGTGGTACCCGTGCAGGGCGAAGCAGCGCAGCGCCCCCTCCAGGACGGGGTGCAGCCGCGAGCGCCCGTAGTCGTGCCACGTGTCCGCGGCGTCGGCGTCAGCGTCGGTGCCGACGCCGGTGCTCACAGAATCGCTCATGGGGCCTCCTTCGCTGCGGGACCTCGGACGGCGGCTCATTGACACGGATCATGATGTGGACCACAGTACTGTGAAAGCTCACCGAGCGCTCACTCGGTTCACGCTGGCAGCGCAGACGACGGTCGATGAGGACGGAAGAGGTGCGGTGAATGGACGAGCAGTCCGCAGGAACCCAGGTGGACGCCGGTGGCACACAGCCCGGCACGGCACAGCACAGTGATGAGGATCCGTTCGCGCCGGAGGTCGTCGCGACCGCAGCGGACGTGCCGCCGGAGGCGCTGTCGCCCCTGCTGATCCTCGACGTGGTCGAACGGTTCCTCGATGCGCACGGGATCGGGACGGGTCCGGTCACGGCCGCGCGGATCGGCGACGGGCACTCGAACGTGACCTTCCGGGTGACGCGGGACGGCGCCGACGTCGTGCTGCGCCGCGGGCCGCGACCGCCGCTGCCCCGATCCGCGCATGACATGGTGCGCGAGGCGCGGATCCAGCAGGCGCTCGCCGGGAACGGCGTGCCCGTCCCACGGATCCTCGCCGTCTGCGACGACCCGGATCTGCTGGGAGTTCCCTTTTACGTCATGGACCACCTGGACGGCGACGTCATCACGGATGTGGAGCCGCAGCGGATCCAGACGCCGCAGGCCCGCCGCGCGGTCGCGATGAACATGGTCGACACCCTCGTGTCCCTGCACCGCATCGACGTCTCCGCACCGCCCGTTGCAGACATCGGCAGGCCCAGCGGCTACCTCGATCGGCAGGTGGCCACCTTCCGCAGGCTCTGGGACGTGAACACGCAGCGTTCGGTCCCGGACGTGGTGCGGGTGGCGGACCTCCTGGCCGCGGACGTTCCCCGCACCCAGCGCCACGCCGTGGTGCACGGCGACTATCGACTGGGGAACCTCATGATCACCGGTTCCGGTGACCCTGAGGTCAAGGCGATCCTCGACTGGGAGATGGCGACACTGGGGGATCCGCTCGCAGACGTCGGCTATCTGCTGGCGAACTACTCGGAGGCAGGATCGCCGGACTCGGCACTCGATCTGTCGCCGGTCACCCGCCGCGACGGGTACCCCTCGGCGGCAGAGCTCGCGCAGCGGTACGCAGAGGCATCGGGCCTCGACCTCAGCGACCTCGGGTGGTACCGCGCGCTCGCCAATTGGAAGTCCGCTGTCTTCTGCGAGGCGATGTACACCCGCTATCTGGCGGGCGAGCGCCCCGGAGACGACTTCGCACCCCAGCTGGAGGTGGGCGTGCCGGAACTGGCCAAGCGCGCACTGGAGGCATTGGGCCATGGCTGATGAACCGATCTGGACCGCTCTGTACCCGGACGGCCTCAGCGCTGCCCCGCCGCACGTCCCCACCTCCCTCGTCACGGCGTGGCGCGACCGCGTCGCCGCGTCCCCGGAGTCGCCCTGCCTGATCTACTTCGACAGCACGCTCACGGTGCGACGGGTCGATGACGACTCCGACGCGCTGGCCGCCCATCTGCAGGACCGCGGAGTGGGTCGCGGGGACGTGGTGGGCGTCCAGCTGCAGAACATCCCCCAGTTCGCGATCGCGATGCTCGCGCTGTGGAAGGTCGGGGCGACGGTCCTCATCCTCAACCCGATGTACCGGGGCGGCGAGCTCCGTCGCCTCATCGACGACTCCCGCGCGATCGGCTTCATCGGGCTCGACCGGGAGGGCGAGGAGGCGGCTTCGACACTCGCCGGGTCCACGGTGGCGTGGCGCATGACCACCAGTGACCTCGACCTCCAGTCGGAGGACGATCCGCGCCTCTTCGAGGATGCGGCACGTGTGGTCGTCGACGGCGCCGACGACCTCCTCACCGCGGTGCAGGAGAACGCGGGCCGGACCCCCTCCGCCGCCGAGGTCCGGGCTGAGGATGCGGCACTGCTCACCTACACGTCCGGGACCACGGGCCCGCCCAAGGGCGCGCTCAACACGCACCGCAACGTGCTGAGCACTGCGGTCTCCTTCAACGCGTGGCAGGGGATCGGGGCCGGGGACGTGGTGCTCGCCGTCGCCCCGCTCTTCCACATCACCGGCGCCGTCGCCACCGCCGCGGCGACGCTCATCTCCGACGCCCCGCTCGTCTTCATCAACCGCCTGCACCCCGAGGTCATGCTGGAGTCGTTCAACCGGCACCGCGTGAGCGTGACCGTCGGCGCGATCACGGTCTACAATGCCCTCCTCGCCCTGGATCGCGGCGATGCGGCGGACCTCGGCTCCGTCCGGTGGCTGTACTCCGGAGGTGCGCCGATCCCTCCGTCGACCGTGGAGCGGTTCCAGGAGAGGTTCGGCCACTACATCCACAACATCTACGGCATGACGGAGACCGCGTCCGCCGTCATCGGCGTGCCGCCGGAGGCGCGTGCGCCGGTCGATGACGGCAGCGGAACGCTGTCGATCGGCGTGCCCCTGCCGGGCCTCGACGCCCGTGCCGTGGACACCGACGGTCGTGAGGTCGCGGCGGGACAGGAGGGGGAGCTGCAGATGCGCGGCCCCCAGGTCATGCCGGAATACCTGCGCAAGCCCGAGGAGACCGCGCACGTCCTCTCCGCAGACGGCTGGCTGAGCAGCGGAGACGTCGCGATCATCGACGAGGACGGCTGGATCTACCTGGTCGATCGACTGAAGGATCAGATCAACGCGTCCGGCTTCAAGGTCTGGCCCCGCGAGGTCGAGGACGCGCTCTACGAGCATCCGGACGTGTACGAGGCCGCAGTCGTCGGCGCTCCTGATGAGTACCGCGGGGAGACCGTCACCGCCTACGTCTCACTGCGCCCGGGATCGTCCACGACGGCCGCAGCGCTCCAGGAGTTCACGAAGGAGCGGCTGGCGGCGTACAAGTACCCCCGACACGTCCACATCATCGACGAACTGCCCAAGACCCAGACGGGGAAGATCAAGCGCCGCGACCTGCGCGACGCACTGTGAAAGGCCACCGATCATGCTGAGAGCACTCACCCGGCCCGTCGTCTATCTCGTGGAGAGATGGTTGCCCGGCCCCCTGATCCTCGCGATCATCCTCACGATCATCGCGGCGATCGCCGCACTGACCATGACCGATACGACGCCGGGCGAACTCGTCATGGGCTGGGGTGAGGGACTCACCGGCCTCCTCGCGTTCATGACCCAGGTCTGCCTCGTGCTGCTCCTGGGCTACACGCTCGCGAACACCAGGCCCGTGCACCGCCTGCTCACCGGCATCGCGTCGGTGCCCAGGACGCCGGTGGCTGCGTACGGCTTCGTCACCGTCGTCGCGGGCCTCGCGTCGCTCATCAGCTTCGGTCTGGGGCTCGTGGTGGGCGGCGTCATGGCCATCGAGGTGGCGCGCGCCGCGAAGGAACGGGGGATGAAGCTCCACTATCCGCTGCTCGTGGCATCCGGCTACAGCGGGTTCGTCATCTGGCACATGGGGTATTCGGGGTCGGGACCCCTCAACGCGGCGACGGAGGGCGGCGCCTACTCGGACCTGCCCGGTGGACTCGTCGACATCACGCGCACGACGTTCTCGTGGTGGAACATCACGGCCGCGATCGTCACACTCGCCGTCGTCACGATCGCGATGATGATGCTGGCCCCGAAGAAGGACGACCAGATCGTGACGGCCCCGGGCCGCGTGTTCGACCGTCCGGGTGACGGTGGTGATGAGGCACGCGCCGGCGACAACAGCCTCGGTGACGGTGCGGAGGGCGACGCCCCCGCAGCGGTGACGACTCGGACGAAGAGGACGCCGGCGGAGTGGATGGAGGGCTTCCGCGGCTTCACGACCATCCTGGGCGTGTTCCTGGGCATCTACCTGGTCATGTACTTCGGGAGCAACGGCTTCAACCTCACACTGGACATCGTCAACTGGACGCTGCTGTGCCTGGTGCTCCTGCTGGTGGGCAACGCCCGCGAACTCGCGAAGCTCGTCGCGGAGGGCGGACACACCGTCAGCGAGGTGCTGCTGCAGTACCCGCTCTACGCGGGGCTGATCGGCATGATGGGTGCCAGCGGACTGACCGTGATCATCAGTGAGTTCTTCATCGACATCTCCACACCGGCGACCCTGGGCTTCTTCGCGTTCCTCGCAGCCGGACTGCTCAACGTATTCATCCCGTCCGGCGGCGGCCAGTTCGAGGTCATGGCACCCCTCTTCGCCGCCCCGGCCGATGCGCTGGGCGTCCAGCAGGAGGTCGTCATCATGGCGATCGCGTACGGCGATCAGTGGACGAACATGATCCAGCCCTTCTGGGCGATCCCCCTCCTGGCCGTCGCGGGGATCAAGGTGCGGGAGATCCTCGGGTACACGACCGTCACCCTGGTCCTGTCCGGCATCGTCCTGGGCGCGACGCTGCTGCTGGTCGGGGCAGGGTGAGGCGGTCTCGTCACAGGGTCGAGTGCGTGAAGTCCCCGCCTACGAGTGTTGCGACGACGTCGATGTCCTTGATCGTCGTCGGATCGACGGAGAGCGGGTCGTCGCCCAGCACCACCAGGTCGGCGAGCTTGCCGGGTGTGAGAGTCCCCTTCACCGCACCGTGGCCGGAGGCCTCAGCCGCAGTGCGGGTGTAGGCGGTGACCGCCTGCTCCGCGGTGAGGCATTCGTCCGCCGAACCCATGACATCGCCCGTGCTGGTCAGACGGTCGACGAAGGCCTGGATCCCGCGCAGTGCGTTGCCGTCCGCGCACGGGCGGTCGGAGGACCCGGCGAGCATGACTCCCGCGTCGACGAACGAGCGGGCGCGGTAGAGGAGCCGGCGGCGGTCGGGTCCCGCGGACACATTCATCCCCGCGCCGATGTCGCGGGCGAAGGCCGCCTGCGGGGTGACGGCGATCCCGTACTCCGCCAGTGCGGGCAGATGCTCGTCGTGGACCGTTCCCGCGTGCTCGATGCGGTTCGGCACGCTGCGGCGTCCGTACGTGTCCACCGCTTCGACGATGTTGCGCACCGCATGGTCGACTGCGAGGTCGCCGATCGCGTGGACGGCCAGTGACCAGCCGGACCGGTACGCGTCCAGGATCGTCCGGCGGAGCTTCTCCGGGTCGTCCTGCAGGTAGCCAGCGGTGTCGCGGCCGGCGTAGTCCTCCCGCATCGCGGCGGTCTCACCGCTCATCGCTCCGTCCATGAAGATCTTCACGGGGCCGATGCTCAGCCAGTCATCGCCGAATCCTGTCCGCAGGCCCGTGTCCAGACCGATCCCGTAGCCGTCGGCGGAGTGCGATGCGATGGAGTGCAGGCCGTCGGCCATCGGGAGGAGCTGAGCGCGTGCTCGCAGCTTCCCCTGTTCCCGCGCCAACTGATAGGCGTGCACCTCGAGGGGCGAGTGCCCGATCCAGCCGGCGAAGATCCCGCATTCGCCGAAGCTCGTGATCCCCTCCGACGCGTAGCCGGCGGTCGCGCGGTCGACGCAGTCGACCACGGTGTCGAGTGAGTACGGGCGGACGAGGTCCTGGATGAGTTCCTGCGCGGTCTCCTCGACGAGACCGGTCGGCCGGCCCCCGGCATCGCGCACGACTCTTCCGCCCACCGGGTCTGCGAAGCCGGGCGCGAGCATGCCGGCGCGCTCCATCGCTGCGGTGTTGACGATGGCCGAGTGCCCGGACTGCTGACGGAGGAAGAGAGGACGGTCGCCGGTGATGCGGTCCAGCACGTCCAGATCCGGGTACTGGCCGCCGTAGTCCCGGTGACCGTATCCGGTCGCATTGATCCAGTCGCCTTCCGGAGTGGTGCGGGCGGCGTCCTCGATCCGGCGGTAGACCTCGTCGAGGCCGCCGGGCAGCGCGGTGCAGTCGATGCTGGCCAGCGTGAGCCCGTACCACGTGGTGTGGCAGTGCACGTCGTTGAAACCGGGCAGCACCGTCGCCCCGTCGAGGTTGATCCTCCGCTTCGCGTTGAGGCTGCGCACGTCGTCGTCGAAGCCGACGATCCGTCCGCCCCACAGGCCGATCGTCCGCGCGCCGGGGCGGTCGTCGTCCAGGGTGCGGATCCGGGCGTTGTCGAGGATCAGATCGAGCATCGGGGGTCTCCGTTCGACGATCGTGCAGCGGTGACGGTGAGTGTCAGACCCGGGGCAGCCGGACCTCTGGATCCGTCTGGATGTGGAGGAGGGCCGGACCGTCGTACGCGAGCGCCTCCTTCAGCATCGGCACGAAGTCGTCCGTCCGCTTCACGGAGAATCCTCGTCCGCCGTACGCATCGGCCAGTGCGGCGAAGTCCGGGTTGGTCATCGTCGTGCCGGAGGGGCGGCCGGGGTACTCCCGCACCTGGTGTCCGACGATCGTCCCGTAGACGGAGTTGTCATCCACGATGACCGTGATGTTGAGGCGTTCGTGGACGGCGGTCGCGAACTCCTGGCCGTTCATCATGAAGCAGCCGTCACCGGCCAGTGCCACGACGGTGCGGTCCGGGAACGTGAGCGCCGCCGCCACGGCCGCGGGCGTCCCCATGCCCATGGCCCCGTTGCGCGGTGCCGCGACGGATCCCGGGCCGTGCAGCGGCCAGTACCGCAGCGCCCAGGCGGAGTAGTTCCCCGCCCCGTACGTGAGGATCACGTCGCGAGGGAGGACGTCCGCCGCATCCCGGTAGGCCCGATCGCGGTCGATGAACGCGTCGCTGCGCTCGCCGCCGACGACACTGGTGCGCCAGTGGACGTACCGGTCCCGGTAGTCCGCGTACCAGGCGGCGCCCGAGGTGCCGGCTGCGCGGGCGCCCGCGGAGACTCCGGCGGGGTTCCCTGCCGACCCGCTGTCTGCGGCAGAGGACGACAGTGCCCGGGACAGGGCCTCCGGGGTCGTGAGGATCTGCCGGTCCAGCGGCCCGAAGTGCCCGTGGGCGTCCGGGTCCGGTCCCGCGACCAGCGTGCTGTCCGGGCTCACGCCGAAGGAGTATCCGCCCGTCATGACGTCGGCGCGCACGCAGCCGATGAACACGTGGAGGTCCGCGTCTTCGAGTGCGTCCCGTGTGCCGGGCCAGCTGGAGTATCCCAGCGGTCCCAGGAAGACCGGCTCGTCGTGATCCACAGCGTCGTGCGCGCGGAAGTCGGCGACGACGCCGACCCCACGGCTGCGGGCCCAGGCGGTGATCTCAGAAGCCGCACCGTCCGTCCAGCCCTGCCCGCCGACGATGAGCAGCGGCTTCTGCGCGGAGGCGACGGCCGATTCGAGGGCGGCGACGTCCTCGGGAGTGGGGGCGGGGGCGGGCCGTGGACGGGGCGCGACCGGCTGGGAGGTCGTCTGCTCGAGCAGCGTCTCCTCCGGCAGCCCCACGATGACCGGACCGGGGCGGCCGGAGGCGGCCGTGTGGAGTGCGTCGGCGACGATCCGTGCCGCGGAATCCGGGTCATCGAGGATGAGCACCTTCTTCGCGGTGGAGCCGAACCATCCCGCGAGGTCGAACTCCTGGAAGGCTTCCCGACCGCGCTGCGCAGTGGGGATGAGCCCGACGAAGAGGACGAGCGGTGTCGCATCCTGGTACGCCGTGTGGACGGAGATCATCGCGTTCGAGGCGCCCGGCCCGCGGGTGACCATGGCGATCCCGGGACGGCTGGTGAGGCGGGCCTCCGCGAGTGCGGCGTAGCCCACTCCGCCCTCCTGGCGGCACACCACCGTGTGGATGGGGGAGTCGTAGAGCCCGTCGAGCACGTCGAGGAACGATTCGCCCGGAACGTTGTAGATCCGCTGGACCCCCTCCGCCTCCAGCTGACGGACGATGAGATGACCTGCGGACATGGTGGCTCCGGCGGCGGTGGCGGAGGCTGTGGCGTCGCTCATGTCCACAGTCCTATCACGCGGCCCGGACGCGGTGCAGTCCCCGTCTCGCTCGCAGGACAGGAGCCGGGACGGGGACTGCAGGGCGGGGGAGCGCAGGGCAGCGAGCGGCTCAGCCGTCGACGGTGCCGTCCGGGTGGAGGACGCGGGCCAGGAACGACTGCGTGCGCTCGTGCTGGGGGTTGCCGATGACCTCGCGCGCGGGCCCCTGCTCGACGAGGACGCCGCCGTCCATGAAGAGGACGCGGTCAGCCACGTCGCGGGCGAAGCCCATCTCGTGGGTGACGACGACCATCGTCATGCCGGCCTCCGCCAGCTGGCGCATGACGCCCAGCACGTCGCCCACGGTCTCCGGGTCCAGCGCGGAGGTGGGCTCGTCGAAGAGCATGAGGGACGGCTGCATCGACAGGGCGCGGGCGATCGCGACACGCTGCTGCTGACCGCCGGACAGCTGATCCGGGAACCGGTCGGCCAGGTGCGCGAGCCCCACCTGCTCCAGGTGCTCCCGCGACTGGGCATCCGCCTCGTCCTTGCTCCGCTTGAGGACGCGCCGCTGAGCGATCGAGCAGTTGTCCAGCGCGCTCATGTGCGGGAAGAGGTTGAAGCTCTGGAAGACCATGCCGACGTGCGCCCGCATGTCGTCGAGCTGCACATCCGGGTCCGTCGCGTCGAAGCCCGCCACGGTGATCGTGCCGTCGTTCGGCTGCTCCAGGAGGTTGATGCAGCGCAGCAGCGTCGACTTGCCGGAGCCCGACGGGCCGATGAGGCAGACGACCTCTCCCGGCTTCACATCGACGCTGATCCCCTTGAGGACCTCGACGTCACCGTAGGACTTGTGGAGGTTCGTGATCGTGCAGCCCTGTGCTGCGGGCGCGTGAGGGGTGGCGGGGGTGCTCATGGGCGCTCCTTGTGCGGGTTCGGGACGGCGGTGCTCATCGACCCGGCCCTACGTTCTCGACAGCTTGGCGGTGCGCGATTCGAACCTGCGGGCCAGCATGCCCAGCGGCACGGTGATGACGAGGTACGCGGCGCCCGCGATGACGAGGGGGGTGAGGCCCGCGTTCGGCGACGAGATCGCCTCGCGGCCGAACTTCGCCAGCTCGTATTGGCTGGCAGTGAGTCCCAGCAGGTAGATGAGCGAGGAGTCCTTCGTCATCATGATGATCTCGTTGGTGAGCGGGGGCAGGATGATGCGGATCGCCTGCGGGATGACGATGGTGATCATCGCGCGAGTGTGGCTCATGCCCAGCGAACGAGCGGCCTCGTACTGGCCCTTCGGGACCGCCTGCAGACCCGCTCGCAGGGTCTCCGCGATGTAGGCGGACTCCACCATGCCCAGCGACAGCATGACGGTGGTGTAGGTGTCGAGCCGGATGCCGAAGGCGAACGGGACCGCATAGCCGAAGGCGATGAAGACGAGCAGCGCGGGGACGCCGCGGAAGAACTCGATGTAGAGCGTCGCGAGCCACCGGTACGGTCCCACGGAGGAGATCTTCATGAGCGCCAGGAGGAGGCCCAGCGCTAGGGCGAGGACGAAGCCCAGCGCGGTGTAGATGATCGTGTTCTTCAGGGCGACCGTGACGACGCCGGGGAACTGCTGGAGTGCGATCTCCGGGTTGAAGAACTTCTCTCCGACCGTCTGCCAATCGGTGACGAAGGCGGCTGCAGCGGCAGCGACGATGAGGATCGCGTACTGCACGATCCTGGACGTTTGTGCGCGCTTGCGCGGACTCATTGCCACGGGGGCTCTCCTCGATCAGAGGTGGGTGTGCAGAGGCGGGTGTGCGGGCTGCGCCCCGCTGCGTGAGGGGGGCGCAGCATCGTGCGGGGGCCAACGGGTGATCGTAGCCGACCCGGTGGCCCCCTGGATGCGTCACTCGGGACGGGTCACTCGGAGGCGGACCCCGCGTCGGCCTCTTCAGCGCTCAGCCGAGCCGCGTCCGCGACCTCGCCGAACCACTGGTCGACGATGTCGTCGTACTCCCCGGACTCGCGCAGCTCCGTCACCGTCGTCTCGAACTGCTCGAGCATCGCGGAGTTGTCCTGCTTGACCGCGGCGCCGATGACCTCGCCGGTGTCGAACTCCTCGACCAGGTGGAGGGTGTCGTCGGATTCCGTGGCCGCGAAGATCGTGGAGATGTTCGCGATGACCGCGTCGACCTGTCCGGACTGGATGCCCTGGGTCATGAGGCCCGCGTCTTCGAACTGGACGGGAGTGACGCCGTTGTCCGTGGCGTACGCCTCGCCGGTCGTCGCCTGCTGGACACCGGCCTCCTCGCCCTGGATGTCCTCGATGCTCTCGACGTCCGAGTCCTTCTTCGTCATGAGGGCGAGGTTGTCCTTGAGGTACGGCTTGGAGAAGTCCATCTGCGTCTGGCGCTCCTCCGTGATCGTCATGCCGGACAGGGCGATGTCGCACTGGCCGGTGTCCAGCGCGGATCCGGACTGGATCGCTTCGAAGGCGGTCGTGATGACTTCGAGTTCGACGCCCATGCTGTCAGCCGTCGCCTGCGCGAGGTCGATGTCGAAGCCGACGTTCTCGCCGTCCTGGACGAACTCGAAGGGCTCATAGGGGATGTCGGAGCAGAGCGTCAGCTTCCCCGCGCTGACCAGCTGGACTCCGTTGACCTCCTCCGCCGCATCGGGATCATCCCCTCCGCAGCCGGACAGTGCGAGGAGCGCTGCGGCGCTCGCCGCGATGGCAGGCAGGATCTTCTTCACGTGGTGCCTCCTGGGACCGAGTGTGCGGCGGGTGGAGGAGGCGGGATGGCCGACCTGCCCGGTCCGCGGACATACAGGTGAAATATACCTGTGGTTCACGTCACTCGTCACGTGATGGGTATGGATGCGGCGCGGGCCGACGCTTCTGCGGGATCGGTGCCAGCGATGTCAGCAGCGTCAGGCGATGCGCTGGCGGTGGCGCCGGCGGCCCATCCCGAAGGCGATGAGCAGGACGGCGGTGCCGGCGATCGAGCAGAGGACGCCCACTGCGGCAGGAGCCCGGTAGCCCAGACCGGCGGCGACGACCACGCCGCCCAGATAGGCGCCCAGCGCGTTCGCGGCGTTGAACGCGGCGTGGTTCATCGCCGCTGACATGTTCGGGGCCTCGGGGGACTCGCGCAGCAGGCGCGCCTGCAGGCCGTTCGTGAAGAGGCTCATCGCGATGCCGTTGAGGAACAGCAGTGGCAGGGCGATCCACCAGATGTGGGCCAGCAGGGCGAAGAGTGCGAGGATCACGCCCATGCCCGCGACGCCGGCCAGTGCGGACTTGTCGATGGACCGGTCCAGGCACGGTCCTGCGACGAGTGAGCCCGCCGTCATGCCGCAGCCGTAGAGGACGAGGACCCACGGCAGGAGTCCGCCCGGGATGCCCGTCACCTGTGTGACGGTCGGCGTGATGTACGTGTAGAGCGCGAACGAGCCGCCGAATCCGACGGCTCCTGCGAGCAGTGGCAACCAGACCTGAGGGCGGGTCATGGTCTTCAGCTCCGCCCTCGCAGACGACGTGGGCCGTGCGGGGACCGCCGGCAGGAACGTCAGCAGTCCGACGATCGTCGCGAGGCCGATCACTGCGATGACCACGTAGGCGGCTCTCCAGCCGGCAGCGCTTCCCAGCGCCGTCGCCGCGGGGACGCCCACGATGTTCGCGATCGTGAGACCCAGCATCGTCCGCGAGATCGCGGTGCCGGACCGTTCGGGCGGCACCAGGCCCGCCGCGACGATCGCTGCGATGCCCAGGGTGATGCCGTGGGGCAGTCCGGTGAGGAACCGGACGCCCAGGAGCATCGGCAGATTCACCGCGAGGATCGTGAGCAGGTTGCCGAGCGTGAAGGCGGAGGCGGCGAGGATGAGCAGCAGCTTGCGGTCCATCCGCGGCGTGAGTGCGGTGAGCAGCGGGGCGCCCACGACCACTCCGATCGCGTATGCGCTGACGGCCATTCCGGCCTGGGGGATCGTGATGCCCAGGTCCTCGGCGATCCAGGGCAGCAGCGTCATGGACGCGAACTCGGTGGTGCCGACTGCGAAGCCGCCCGCTGCCAGGGCGGTGAGCGCCATGCTGGGGGAGCGGGGAGCGGAGGGGCGATCTCCGAGGGGACGGCCGCGGGCCATGGGGTTCCAATCGGGCAGGCGGTGCGCCGGGCTGCGGCTCCGCGCACGAAGACTCGATTCTAGGCCTCCTCACCGGCGGGGCGACAGGCGAGAAGGGCCGAGGTGACCGTTCTCACCGGATCGGAGCCGAGGAGGTTCGGCGAGGCGGTTCGGCGAGGCTGTTGTGCGGCGCGCGTTCGGCCGGTGGTTACGATGTTCCTAGCATTCAGTCAGGAAGACGGCGTCGCGGCACCCGAGGGGCTGTGCCCGTGCGGGAGGACAGCAGTCAGGACATGAGTCACGAGATGGATGACGGTACGGCGGAGCGCCCGGGCGAGCACGAGGCGACCGGATCGGAGATCGAGCGAGCGGCCGACGAGGGCGGCAGCAGCGGTCTTCCGGTGGGTGTCGGCGACGAGCAGCTCTCGTTCAAGTACAGGGCCATGCGCTCGATGTTCCGCGGATCCATCCGAGCCGCGCACCGGCCGACGGTCACGGGCATCACGAACGTCCCCAAGACGGGGCCCGTGATCATCGCGAGCAACCACCGCTCCTTCGCGGATTCGATCTACCTGTCCGCTCTGTCGCCACGGCGCGTGAGCTTCATGGCGAAGGCCGAGTACTTCGAGCGCAGGAACACCGTGAACAAGATGGTGGGTGGCTTCATGAGCGCGGTGGGGGCGTTCCCGGTGGAGCGCGGATCCGCTGCGGCGGCGGTCAAGGCGTTGGAGACGGGTGAGGAGATCCTGCGCGCGGGCGGCGTGTTCGGCATCTACCCGGAGGGCACGCGCAGCCGTGACGGCTCGATCGGCGAGGGGAAGACCGGGGCTGCGGAGCTGGCGATCCGGACGGGTGCGACGATCGTGCCCGTCGGCATCGTCGGCACGGAGGACGTCATGCCCGTCGACGCGAACGCACCCCAGCCCAAGACGTTCTCCATGACGTTCGGCAAGGCGATCCCCGCCCCGCCGCGCGCGCATCCCGCCGGGCCGCAACGCCGTGAGGTCACGGAGCAGATCATGTCCGCGATCCGCGCTCTGGTCGAAGAGGCCGAAGCGGAACGGGACGCCAAGCGCCGACGCTGACGTGCGGGTGCGTGCCGCTGACGCGCGAGCTCGAACCGCTGACGCGCGCCGTCGCTGACGAATCCTGAGAATCGGGAATCAAACTCGGTAGTTGAAGGTTGTACGAGATAGAGGGGCGCATCGTCCTTCTGACTGCCGGGCGGAGGCCCGGTCCGTACGACGAGGAGTGGTTCTCACATGGCACGTTTCTCTGGCAAGACCGTCATCATCACGGGCGCAGGCTCCGGGCTGGGGCAGGCGACAGCACTGCGCCTGGCGCAGGAGGACGCGAATCTCGTCCTGGTGGACATGAGCGCCGAAGGTCTCGAGGAGACCGGGAAGCTGGTCGAGACCGCAGGCGCAGGCGGCGTCGAGCTCGTCACGGCGAACGTCACGAAGTCCGAGGACGTCCAGAAGTACGTGGACACCGCTGTGAACACGTTCGGCTCGATCGACGGCTTCTTCAACAACGCGGGGATCGAGGGACGGCAGAACCTCACCGAGGAGTTCGGCGACGATGAGTTCGCCAAGGTGCTCGCCGTCAACCTCACAGGTGTCTTCGCCGGCATGGCGGCCGTCCTCAAGCAGATGCGGAAGCAGGGCTCCGGCTCGATCGTCAACACGGCGTCGGTGGGTGGCATCCGCGGCGTCGGCAACCAGTCCGGCTACGCCGCCTCGAAGCACGGAGTCGTGGGCCTGACCCGCAACTCCGCCCGCGAGTACGGCGAGCACGGCATCAGCATCAACGCGATCGCTCCGGGTGCCATCATGACCGCGATGGTCGAGGGCTCGCTGCGCCAGCTGGGCGGTGAGGACTGGGAGGCCGCCGGCAAGGAGTTCGTGTCGGTGAATCCCATGAAGCGCTTCGGCAGGCCGGAGGAGGTCGCGGCACTCGTCGCGTTCCTGCTCTCCGAGGAGTCCGGCTTCATCAACGGCACGATCGTCCCGATCGACGGCGGTCAGCACGCGATGTACTGAGTCGCAGCCAGCGTCACCGGACAACCGAGTCACCGGACGACCGAGTCGGTGGACGACTGAGGCGGTGGACTACTGACTCAGCGGGGGAGACTGGGAGGCATGGCAGCCTCGCAGTCTCCCCTCTCCGCGTCTGACCCCGTCTACGCCGACTACAACGGCACCACGCCCGTCGACCCCCGCGTCGTCTCAGCGATGGGCCCGTACCTGTCCGCGCACTTCGGCAACCCCTCCAGCTCCCACGGGTTCGGAACAGCGCCCGCCGAGGCGGTGGCGCGCGCCCGATCCCAGGTCGCCTCGCTCATCGGTGCGGCCTCGCACCACGAGATCATCTTCACCGGCAGCGGCACCGAAGCCGACCACCTCGCGATCCGAGGCGTGCTGCGGGCGGCGCGGGCGGCCTCGGCGGCGGGTGCGGGAGCCCCGACCCACGCTGCCGGTTCCGGCGCCGGCGCGGCCCGTCCCCACCTGGTGATCCAGGAGACGGAGCACCCTGCGGTGCTGGCCGCCGCCGAGGTCCTGGCTGAGGACGGCGTCGAGGTCACCGCCCTGCCGGTCGACTCGGAGGGACTCGTCGACCCCGCGTCGCTCGCCCGCGCTCTGCGACCGGACACGGTCCTCGTGTCGATCATGCACGCGAACAACGAGACCGGGGCGATCCAGCCGATCTCCGCACTGTCGCGGATCGCTCGGGACGCAGGGGTGCTGTTCCACACGGACGCCGCGCAGAGTGTCGGCAAGGTGCCCGTCGACGTCGACGCGCTGGGCGTCGACCTGCTGACGGTGGTGGGCCACAAGCTCTACGCGCCCAAGGGCGTGGGCGCGCTGTACGTGCGCGCGGGCACGTCGATCGCGGCGCTGCTGCCCGGCGGAGGGCAGGAGGCGGGGCTGCGAGGCGGGACGGAGAACGTCGCCGGGATCGTGGCGTTCGGTGAGGCGGCGCGGCTGGCGGCGGACGACCTCGAGGCGGGTTCGCGGGAGCGCATGCGGGCTCTGCGGGATGCGCTGGAGTCCAGGCTCGCCGACCTGCTGCCGGGACGAGTGCATCTGAACGGTCCCCGGGAGGAGCGGCTGCCGCAGACACTCAACGTGAGCATCGCGGGCGCCCGCGGTGTCGACGTGCTGGCGGGAGCGCCGGGTGTATCTGCGTCCACGGGGTCTGCCTGCCACGCGGGCACGGATGCGCCCTCGCCGGTGCTGACCGCGATGGGAGCGGACGCGACGCGGGCGATGGGTGCGCTGCGCCTGTCGCTGGGTCGGTGGACGACCGAGGCCGACGTGGCGCGGCTCGCCGAGGAGATCGCAGCACAGGTCTGAGTGCGGCTGGCCCCTGACAGCCGCTGGCCCCTGAGGGCCCCGCCGCTCTCAGTCGTTGCTCAGCCTCTCGCCACATCGGCGACACGTGGAGGGCAGACACTGAGTGCATGGCACAGGAATCCGATACGCCCGACAGCTCCGCCGCCGCCCCGAACTCTGGCCCGACCTCCGACTCGAGCTCCGACTCGCGAGCCGTCTCGACGCCGCGCCTCGAGCGCATCCGCGCGTGGATCCGACGGTACGGGCGCCACTACCTGGACGATCCGAACGTCACGTCCGTGGGCGTCGGGTACAAGGAGAAGGACGGGTCGCGCACCGATCAGCTGAGCCTGCAGTTCACAGTGCGGACGAAGGCCGCCGGCGCGCAGCTCGAGCAGATGGACACGACGGCCATCCCGGAGACGCTGGAGATCGACAGCGACCCCGTCGTCACCGATGTGGTCGAGCGCGCCTTCGTCCCCGCGTACCGCGTCATCCCGGAGGCGGAGCGCAGCGAGCGCAAGACGCGCAGGGATCCGCTGGAGCCCGGTGTGAGCATCTCCCATCCCGACGTCTCCGCGGGGACGCTCGGAGTGATCGTGCACGATCGGACGACCGGCAGGCCCGCGGTGCTGTCGAACTGGCATGTGCTGCACGGGCCGACCGGCACCATCGGCGATCCCGCGCTGCAGCCGGGCAGCCACGACGACAACTCCGGCGACCCCCGCAACGAGTTCGGCCGTCTGCTCCGCTCCCACCTGGGCGCAGCGGGAGACGCCGCGCTCGCCTCCATCGAATCCCGCCGGGTCGATCCTGCGATCATGGGCCTGGCCGTCGTGCCGGAGGAGATCGCGGACCCTGATCTGGGCGATCGCGTCGTGAAGTCGGGCCGCACCACCGGCGTGAGCCATGGCGTGGTCAGCCGCATCGAGACGATCGTGTCGCTGGACTACGGCGAGGGCGTCGGTGAGACGTCCATCGGCGGGTTCGAGATCGAGCCCGATGAGCGCCGGGACAACGAGGACGACCCCGCCGGCACCGGGATGCTGAGCGACGGCGGGGATTCGGGCGCCGTGTGGATGCTCAAGGCCGGCAACGGCCACACCTCGCGCGTGATGGCGGGGCTGCACTTCGCGGGAGCGGACTCGCTGAGCGGAGACGAGCGGGCGATCGCATGCCTCGCGTCGTCGGTCCGTGGCGTGCTCGACTTCTCGCTGGACGGTTCCGTCGCGCAGGAGACCGCCGCCGAGGCCGCGGTCGGCTCCGGCTTCGACGAGGACTTCCTTGCCGTGCCGGTGGCGGTGCCGACGTTCGCCTCCACCGCGTCGCAGGCGGACGAAGAGCTCGGCGCTGATGACGCTGTCGAGGTCGACGGGTCGACCGTCGTGCCGTACACCCACTTCAGCCTGACGATGAGCCGGGCGCGGCGGTTCGCCCGCTGGGTCGCGTGGAACGTGGACGGCGACGACATGCGCCGCCTCTCGCGTGACGGCATCGACTTCCGCCTGGACGAGCGGCTGCCGGCCGATGTGCAGGCGGGGGAGGACCTCTACGCGACGAATGACCTGGATCGGGGCCACATCGCGCGGCGGGCCGACCTCCTGTGGGGTCCTCGTGCGGAGGCGGAGCGGGCGAACGAGGACTCGTTCCACTTCACGAATATCGTCCCGCAGATGAACACCTTCAACCAGGCCGGACGATCCGGGGTGTGGGGAGAGCTGGAAGACGCCCTCTTCGACGCCGTCGATGTCGCCTCGCTGCGCATCAGCGTCGTCGCCGGGCCCGTCTTCAAGGCCGCTGACCGCGAGTACCGGGGATTCCGCATCCCGCGGGAGTTCTTCAAGGTCGTCTACTACGTCGTCGACGACGAGCTGCGCGCCGCGGCGTTCGTGCTGACGCAGGACCTCGACGACCTTGAGATCGTCGACGGGCTGAAGGACTTCTCCACCTATCAGGTGACGCTCGCGGAGCTGACCGAGAAGACCGGGCTGGAGTTCGCCGAGGCCGTGGAGGCGGAGGTCGGCGCGGAGGCCCGCGCGGAGGCGCGTGCTGGTGCCGGGAGTCCCCGCCGGGTCGGATCGGCGTCCGACATCAGGTGGTGAGGCGCCCCCGCGTCAGAGCGCGCCGTGCTTCTTCATGCCGTCCCGGCCCACCAGCCAGAGGATGAGCCCCAGCAGTGTGACCGCGCCGAATCCCAGGGCACCGAACACACCCACGAGCACGCCGCCGACCCCACTGAGGATTCCACCGACGTTCGTGGGCGGCGCCACGACCACGTCGATGCCTGCATCGGGGCTGCATGTGACGGTGTAGGTGCCCGCCTCCTCTGCGGTGAACCCGCCGTCGCTCACGCGGGTGCCGCCGCTGCTGGACGAGGTGTGCTTCGTCCCTCCGGGCCTGATCTCCACGACGGCGGGGCCGGTCGCAGAGCAGCCAGCGGATCCGGCGGCGACGTAGTCGGGCGAATCGGAGTCGTCGTCGGAGCCGTATCCTGAACCGTTCGTCGACCCCTGTGTCGTCGGGTCGATGACGCCGGGCACGTAGTACAGCATC
Source organism: Brevibacterium sp. Mu109 (assembly GCF_900169375.1). Taxonomy (NCBI): domain Bacteria; kingdom Bacillati; phylum Actinomycetota; class Actinomycetes; order Micrococcales; family Brevibacteriaceae; genus Brevibacterium; species Brevibacterium sp. Mu109. The sequence goes on along the minus strand of NZ_FXZF01000006.1, from coordinate 313 downwards.
TGGTCACCGGCCTCGAGGTCGATCTGCGTGGGGCCATCGACGGGATGCGAGATCGAGGCGGTCTCCGCGAGACGGGTGAAGCCGGAGACGGCGAGGATGATTCCTCCTGCGATGCAGATGACGGTGAGGACTCCGCCGATCCAGAAGAGCAGGCGCCCGATGCCGCGCATCCGTGCGCCGGGAATGGGGCTCTTCGTAATTGAGGGTGTAGACCCCAGGTGCTGAAGGCCGGGTCGTGTCGCTCCACGGATAGACGTCGAGGTCTCCCGATGATGGAAGTTCTCACACACTCCATCCGGAAGACCTCGACATG
>NZ_FXZF01000038.1:0-13684 GCF_900169375.1 Brevibacterium sp. Mu109 | reverse complement strand
TGGGGTCAGCCATCGTGGGATGCCTTTCGTGAGGTTCTTGGCGGAACTACTAGCGGGATCCCACGATGGTTCTTCACATTTTTGGGGGTGAAGTCCCTGGTGGGAATGCCACCACTCTATGGGACTCACCCGTCCTACTCCAGCGAGTGAGTACAACCTGGTCCCCGAACGCCGGGTCTGGGGCCGGTTTGCACTCACTCGACGAAGGGGGTCAGCGGGGAGAAGTGCGAAGGGAGCCAGCGGGGAGGAACGCGACGAGGGCCAGCGGGGAGGCGCCGGGTGAGCGGCGCCCCGCGTGCCTCAGAGCACGACCTCGATGAGTGCCGGTCCTTCGGTCGCCAGTGCGCGGTCGTACGCGGCACCCAGCTCCTCCATCGTCTCCGCACGCTCCGCCGGGACCCCGAAGCCGCGCGCGATCGACACCCAGTCGATCGTCGGCCGATCGATGTCGAGGAGCTTCGCCGCGGTGTCGCCGACGACGTCGACGCCCACATTCGACATCTCGTTCCGCAGGATCTGGTACTTGCGATTCGCCAGGATCAGGGTGACGACGTCGACGCCCTCACGCGCCTGCGTCCACAGCGTCTGGGGCATGTACATGCCGGAACCGTCGGACTCGAAGGTGACGACCTTGCGGTCGGGGCAGGCGATCGCGGCTCCCAGGGCGACGGGCATCGCCCAGCCGATGGAACCGCCCGTCACGTTGATCCAGTCATGCGGGCGGGCGCCGACGGTCGCCGCATTGAAGTTCCAGCCGGTCGTGATCGATTCGTCGACGACGATCGCGTTCTCCGGGATCGCCTCGGCGATGAACGTACCGAGCTTCTCCGCGGTGATCGCACCGGTGGGCCGCTGCGGCAGCGCCATGTCCGCCAGCTGCACTGACGCGGCCCTCGCCCGCACCACCTCCGGCAGCGCGTCGAGCACCGCGGTGAGGGGGATGTCCGCGCGCGGCGTCTCAGGAGTCAGATCGATGAATCGGGTGCCCGGCTGATACAGGGTGCTTCGCTTCGTGGGGTACGCGAAGAACGCCACGGGCGGCTTCTCACCCACCAGCACGATCGTGTCGAACTGGGCGAACAGCTCCTGTGCCGGGTCGACCGCGTACGGGACCTTCATCGCAGCGTATCGGCCGGCGCCGCGGGTGACGCGCGGGGAGAAGGTCGAGGTGAGCACCGTGGCACCCGTCGCCGTGGCGATCCGTCCGGCCGCGTCGAGTGCGTCCTCGCGCGGAGTGCGGCCGCCCATGAGGATGGCGCCGCGCGAGCCCGCCTCGACCAGGGCACGTGCGGCGGACTCGACGGCGAGCTCATCGACGACGGGGAGCGGTGCGGGCTGCGCGGTCGTCGGGCTGACCGCTGCGGGCAGCTCATTCCACGCCGCGTCAGCGGGCAGGATGAGCGAGGCGACCTGACCGCGGCGGGCGACCGTCACGGCGTCGGCCACGTCGGAGGAGAGGGCGTGCTCGTCGACGGACGTGCGCACCCAGTGCGAGAACGGGCGCGCTGTGCCCTCGATGTCACTGGTCAGCGGGGCATCGAGGTCGCGGTGGTAGCTCGCGTGGTCGCCGATCACGTTGACGACCGGCGAATGGGCCCGCAGCGCGTTGTGCAGGTTCGACAGCCCGTTCGACAGCCCCGGTCCCAGGTGGAGGAGCGTGGCGGCGGGTTGGTCGGCCATCCGCCCGTACCCGTCGGCGGCGCCCGTGACGGCGCCCTCGAAGAGACCCAGGATGCCGCGGACGGCCGGAGTCTCGTCCAGAGCGGCGACGAAGTGCATCTCGGAGGTCCCGGGGTTCGCGAAGCACGTGGTGACGCCATTGTGCTCGAGCGCGGCGAGGAGGGAATCGGCACCGTTCACAGTGACTCCTTCTGACGGGGCGTGGCGGGTCGGGCGGAAGCGTCCGACGCTCCCCCTGCGGCAGTGCAGGGGCGCTATGCGGCTGTGTGAGGCCCATCGTCGCACACCTGCGCGGCCCTGTGATGATCTGCGCGGCCCGCCTGTCGGGTGCCTTCCCCACGGGACTTCGGGTGCCTCTCCTCGCAGGACGTGGAGGCTGCGCACACGCCTATGTGAGTGTCCGCACAGTGACGTGTGGAAGCATAGAGGATGGCCATGGTGTCACGTCTCGGTAACAGTCGACGCCTGAAGCGCGTGACTGTCGCCAGGGAAGCCGGACGACCGGCACCGCGTACTACCATGACTGCGTACGACCTGCACGAGGTTCGGGGAATGAAACGCTCTGTGGGTCACTGATTCCAGCCCACGAACTATCCGGCTTGCCGCGAAGGCTTGCCCACCACGAGGTCGATTCACATGGCGAGAAGGACGCGAGCACTCACCGCAGAGCAGAAGTCGGTGCTGACGGCTGTGCGGAGGGTCGCCCGTCAACGGACGCGCATCAACGACGCGTACGTGACGGCGATCGTCGATGCGCGCGAATCCGGGGTGACGTATGCGTCCATCGCAGACGCGGTGGGGACGTCATCACAGGCCGTCCAGGAGATCGTGCGCCGCCACCGCAAGGTGCAGCTGACGTCGGTCGACGGAGTCCAGGACCCTGCGACAGGAGACCAGGACTCCGCAGGTGGAGACAACGCCGCCTCGATATCGGATCCGGAGGACCGCGGTGCCTCCTCGGTCGGGGCGCCCGCTGGAGCTATCGCCGCCATCACCGGTGACGACGACCACTCGCAGCCGGGAGGCTCGGGCGCCGCCGGCAGTGGTGGCCCCGGCACATCACAGGTGACTCCTTCTACCGCGCTCTGAGTGCGTCGGCCTGAGTACGTCGCCAGTCTGAGTTCGCTGCCAGTCTGAGTGCACGTCACGTGAGAGGACGTGTGCAACGATGAAGCGGTGAGCATCCTCTTCCGCGACCCCCTCCTCGACTCCGCACGTGAAGCCGCGGTCATCGCCACGCACCGCATGGCGGCGTGGGCTGACGAACTGAGTCCCATATCGGTCAGCTCGAAGGACGGGAAGAACGATCTCGTCACCGAGGCTGATGCGGAGATCGAGGCGCTGGTCCGCCACCACCTGCGGCTGCTGCGACCGGAGGACGCCGTCGTGGGCGAGGAGGGGTCGGAAGCACTGTCGCTTGCGGATCACCCCGCGGGCGATGAGATCCAGTCGATCCTCACGCACGCCGCCCGAACCGCGCAGAGCGCAGCCCCAGACGGTGACCCGGACACGGTCGAGTGGCACATCGACCCGATCGACGGCACCGTGAACTTCGTCCGCGGGATCGAGCACTACTGCTTCTCCGCGGGAGCCCGCCTCCAGTCCGCCGGACCCGGATCCCCGGACGTCGGATGGGTCGCGGGACTCGTGGCGGCACCGCTGCTCGATCGCGTCTGGTTCGCGCGGGCGGGTGCCGCTTGGGTCGCTCCGCTGTCCGCCCTCACCGATCCGAGCACGCCGGTGCGGCCGCTGACGGGAAGCAGCGCACCCACCACCGGGCGCGTGGTCGCGACCGGATTCGGCTACGCGGCTGACCGTCGTGCCCAGCAGCACGCGGCGCTCGGCCGGGTGATGACCCGGTTCGATGACATCCGCCGTTGCGGATCCGCCGCGATCGATCTCTGCATGGCGGCCGAGGGGCGTGTGAACGCCTACTACGAGCGCGGACTGGGCGTCTACGACTTCGCCGGCGGGGCGTACATCGCGGAATGCGCCGGACGGTTCGTGCACCGGCGCGCGGATGCCTTCCTGCGAGAGGACACCGGCGCGTCGATCGCGGTTCCAGCCGCAGCAGTCCCGGGCGCGGCCGCAGCCCCAGGAGCAGAACCCGACGACGCCGAGGCCCCCGCCGGACCGCCGTCCGCCGGCGGCTCGGGCGGTGACGAGCATATGCGGGGGCCCGCGGCGGAACTCACGGTCGTCGCGGACACCCGCGAGCGCTTCGAGTTCCTGCTGGCCCACGGCTGACCGAGCGGGTCTGCGAGGACCGTGACGGGATCGGTCGGCAGCCGCGGATCAGTCGGCAGCCGTGGACCGGTCGGCAGATGACAGGATGACAGTGGCCTGCGCATCGACTCGGCCACCACGGGCCCCGCATCGTCCGTCAGTAGTAGCAGGCGAGCAGGCCCCTCGGGCCGTCGATCACATCGATCGGTGTGTTGAAGATCGATGACAGGGTGTCCGGGACCATGATCTCCTCCGGAGTCCCGAACGCCACGATCTCCCCGTGCTTGAGCGCGCAGATGTGATCCGCGTAGTGGCCTGCGAAGTTGATGTCGTGGAGCACGATGACGATCGTGCGGCCCAGTTCCACCGCTGCCCGCTTCAGGTGCTTCATCATCTGCACCGAATGCTGCATGTCGAGGTTGTTGAGGGGCTCGTCCAGGAGGACGTACTCGGTGTCCTGGGCCAGCACCATCGCGACGTAGGCGCGCTGCCGCTGCCCGCCCGACAGCTCGTCGAGGTAGCGGGTCTCCAGATCGCCCAGGTGCAGGAAGTCGATCGCCTCGCTGATCCGCCGCTCGTCATCGACGGTGAGGCGGCCCTTCGAGTGGGGGTATCTGCCGAAGCCCACCAGCTGGCGGACGGTGAGGCGTGCGACGAAGTGGTTCTCCTGGCGCAGGATGGACACCTTCCGCGCCAGCTCCTTCGACGGAGTCTTCGACACGTCGAGGCCGCCCACCGTGATGGTGCCGGCGTCCATGCCCATGAGGCGGCCGATCATCGTCAGCAGCGTCGATTTGCCCGCCCCGTTCGGCCCGACCATGGCGGTGATGCCGCCCGGCGGGATCTCCAGGTCGACGGGCCCGATCGCCACGTCGGAGGTGTAGCGGCGCAGGACGGTGCTCAGAGTGATCACAGTCGGCCCTTTCGCAGGATGTACACGAGGAAGAAGGTTCCGCCGACGACCTCCATGATGATGCCGACGGATCCCTCCGCGTAGAAGAGGTGCTTGAGCACGAAGTGCGAGCCCGCCAGGACGACGAAGCCGGTGAGCCACGCGATCGGGAAGACCAGCCGGTGGTCGTAGGTGTCCGCGAGCTGGTAGGCGATCATCGCCACGAGGAAGCCCAGGAACGTCATGGGGCCCACGAGCGCGGTGGACACGGCCATGAGCACGGACACCAGCAGCAGGACGATGATGAGCTGTCGCCGGTGGTTCACACCCAGGTTCACCGCGGTCTCCCGCCCCAGGGACAGGACGTTGAGGGTGCCGGCCTTCGCCCACAGCAGGCCGCCGGCGGTTCCGGCGAGGACGATCGACACGCCCAGGTAGGAGGTGTCCGCGTTCGCGATGGAGCCGATGAGGCGGGCGGTGAGGATGTCGAACTCGCTGGGCGTGAGCAGGCGCTGCATGAACGTCGCCAGACCGCCCAAGCCGCCGCCCAGCACGATGCCCACGAGCAGGGTGACCTGCAGGTTCCCTCCGCGCCCGGCCAGCAGCCAGCCGTAGAGGGCCGCGGCGAAGCCGACCATGAGCGCGATCTGCAGCAGGAACTGCCACAGGCCCGTCACCGCGACCAGTCCGGCTGCCCCGATGAAGAAGACCGCGCCGGTCTGGACCACGCGGTAGAGCGACTCGAACCCCATGATCGAGGGAGTGAGGATCCGGTTGTTCGTGACCGTCTGGAAGGCCACCGTCGCGATCGCCTGGCAGAAGGCCACGATGAGGACGACGACGAGGTTCGTCGTGCGCATCTCCGCGATGAGCCAGAAGCCGCGCGAGCCCACCGGCATCGGGTTCTCATACGCAAGGCTGCCGAATGTGATGAACACGGCGAGCACGCACAGGGCGGAGAAGATCAGCCAGTACCGCTTGTGCGCACGCCTGCCCGGCAGCGGACCGGACCGGCGGTCCGGGTCGGCACTGCCGCGACTGCTGCGACTGCGACGGTGCGCGGGTTCGTGCGCCGTGCGGCCGGGTGCGGCGGAGCCGGCCACAGCCGGACCGGATGCCACCGCCGCCGAGGACCGTGCCGCCTCGGCAGAGTCGGTCGCCGAACCGAGGCGGGCCTCGGACCCAGCCGCAGCCTCGGGCGCGGTCGGTGCCTGCTCCTGCCGGACTGCGTCGGCGTGCGCGGCCTCGGCGGCATCCGCGTGCAGTCGGGACGTGGTGCGCGTGTGATGTGCGGTCACGTCAGCGCCTCCTGACGATGAGTGCGATGAAGACGATCGCGCCGACGACGGAGAGCAGGAGCGAGACCGGCACTTCGAAGGGCGCGATGATCGTGCGGCCGAGCAGGTCGCACACCGTCACGGTGCAGATGCCCACGAGCGCCACCCACGGCAGGTTCGAGCGCAGGTCGTCTCCGCGGAACATCGACACGATGTTCGGGACGATGAGGCCCAGGAACGGCAGGTTGCCCACGACGACGGTGACGATGCCGGTCGCGATCGCGATGAGGCCCGTGCCCAGCAGCACCACCATGCGGTAGTCCAGGCCGATGTTCGTCGCGAACTCCTCGCCCAGGCCGGCGGCGGTGAAGCGGTCCGCGGCGATGAAGACCGCGACGACCACCACGACGACGACCAGGAGCGGCTCCCACTGGCCCTGGATGATGCCGGTGAAGGAGCCCGCGAACCAGATCCCCAGGCTCTGGAGCATGTCCGTCTGGAGGGCGAGGAACGTCGACACGGCGCCGACGACACCGCCCAGCATGATGCCGACGATGGGCACGATCACGGACGACCGCAGGGTCACGCGCTGCAGGAACGCGAAGAAGATCATGGTGCCGATGAAGGCGGAGACGACCGCCGCGATCATCTTGACGACCAGCGGCGAATCGGGTGCGAGGATCATGACGGCCAGCAGTCCCAGGCCCGCCCACTCGGTCGTGCCGGTCGTCGTGGGCTCGACGAAGCGGTTCTGGGTGATCATCTGCATGACCAGGCCGCACATCGCCATCGCGGCACCTGAGAGCACGAGCGCGACGGTGCGCGGGATGCGGGTGATGCCGAACATCTGCGCACCGTCCTCGGCGCCCAGGACGTCGTACTCGCCGACGAACAGGCTCGTGACCACGAGTGCCGCGGTCACGAGCAGCCCGATGGCCATCGGCCAGGTGAAGAGGCGGTGGCCGCGCTGCGACCGACCGGCATCTCCGCGCGCAGGCGGGCGCGCAGACGCGTGGGCAGGCGGGTGAGCGGGCCCAGCGCCGGACGTCACGTCCGGTGCTGGGCCCGCTGCCGAGCTCTGCGGTGTGGGCTGTGAGGTCAGTTGCCCTGCTCCATCGCGTCTGCCACCGACTCGTAGAACTCGGTGTAGGTCTGGAGGCTCTCATCCAGGTAGGTGTATTCGGGCATGTAGACGATGTTGTCCTCTTCCACCGCCGTCACGTTCTGCAGTGCGGGGGATTCCGCGATGAGGTCCTCTGCCGGGGTGTACTCCTCGCCCGAGTTCCCGCTGACGCCCGCGTCGCGGTCCATGACGAAGATCCAGTCGGGGTCGGAGTCCGCGATCGCCTCGACGGAGATGTCGTCGCCCTGGTGGCCGGACGAGGCATCATCGACCTCGAGCGAAGGGGTCAGGCCCAGCGAGTCGTAGACGGGCCCCAGCGTGCGGCCCTCCGACGGTGCGGCGTAGTTGATGTCACCACCGGACGTGATGACGCTCATGACGGTCTCATCCGCGTTGTACGCGGCCGCGACGCGTTCGACGGCGGCATCGTAGTCGTCGGCGAGTGCCTGCGCCTCGTCCTGCTTGTCGAAGACCTCGCCCAGGGTGGTCACCTGGCGCTTGAGCTCCTCGCCGAAGTCCTCGCCCTCACGCGGTTCGAGATCGACGAGCGGTGCGTCGGCCAGGTCCGCGATGTCCTCGTTGTACTGCGAGAAGCGCTGACCGGAGATGATCAGGTCCGGCTCAGCGGCGACGATGTTCTCCAGGTTCGGCTCACGGTGGCTGCCGATGTCGAGGATCTCGTCGTTCTCCTTGTACGACACGTCCGCACGCATGAGCGAGACGGCGCCGCCGGACAGCTCCACGCCCCAGTCGTCGAGGAGTTTGAACGTGCGGTTGTCCAGGGCGACGACGCTCTGTGCGGGGGAGGGCACGTCGACGGACCCGCCGTTCGCCTCGATCGTCACGGTCTCGGATTCGCCGGATGCTGCCTCGGCAGATGCGTCACCGGTGTCGCCTGACCCGCAGGCGGTGAGCCCCAGCGCGAGTGCGGCGGTGGAGGCGATGACGGCGGGGAACCGGACGTTCCGTCTGTGCATGGGGGATGCTCCTCTGTGCGGTGTGTGGGGTCCGATGCGGGTCGGGCCGATTGGCGAGTCGCTGTGCATCGGACGGGAAGTCAGCTCATGGTGAGCTGAGCCTCACCTACACAGTGTACCCACAGAATGGGATTAGGTAAAGCTCATCTATCGTAAGTGAGATCCAGTCCACATGCGGATCCGCGGCAGATCCGGACGTCGCAGCGCGGGCCGCGCGCGCCTGTGGTTCGATGGCACCATGCACACGGTCGACTCCTCCCGCACCCCCGGCGCCCCCGGAATCCACCGCCTGTTCGCGAACGGGCGCGTGCACGCATTCGCTGGTTCGTCGAAGGTCGCCGAGGCTGCCGAGGCCGGCGGGCCCGCCGAGGCCGTGCTCGTGAGCGACGGCCGTGTCGTCGCCGTCGGGTCCGCACGTGAACTGCGCGACCGTGCGGGTGCGGCTCCGGTCGAGGAGGTCGACCTCGAGGGGAGGGTGGTGCTCCCGGGCTTCGTCGATGCTCACCTCCACGCGGTGTCCACCGCGAGCACCATCGCCGAGGTCGACATCCGCCAGGTGCGCAGCCTCCGGGCCGCTGTGGACACGGTCGCCGCCCACGCCGCGACCCTCCCTCCCGGCGAATGGGTCACCGGCGGTCGGTGGGACGCGAACACGTGGGACATGGGCCGCGGCGGCTCCTACCAGCCCGATCGCGAGCTGCTGGATGAGGCGGTGCCCGACCGCCCCGTCGCGCTCTGGTCGATCGATTACCACACGCTCTGGCTCAACGGCGCTGCGCTCGAGGCCGTGGGGATCCACGACGACACCCCGAACCCGGTGGGCGGCGAGATCGTCCGCGACGGCAGCGGCCGGGCGACGGGCATCCTCCGCGAGGACGCCGCCACGATCGCGGAGCGCGCGATGCCGGCGCTCTCCCTCGAGCAGCGCGCTGCGAACATGCGCATCGCGCAGCGGAAGTGGCTGGCCGAGGGCCTCACCGGGGTCCACGACATCGATGGTGCGGCGTCGCAGGAGGCGTGGGACGCGCTGCGCGCGGACGATGGGCTGCTGATGCGCGTCGTCAAGTACCTCCGCCTCGACGAGCTCGAATGGGCGCGGGCTGTCGGCTGGCGGACGGGCGACCAGGTGGGGCGGAGGCGCACCGCGTCCCCCGGGATGCCGGAGGCCGCGCTGTCCTGGGACGACCCCGACCGCGACGGGTGGTTCGTCCGCGGCGGCCTCAAGCTGTTCTCCGATGGAGCGCTGGGGTCGCAGACCTCGTACATGACCGATCCGTTCCCCCCGCGTCCCGGCGAGGACCACCTCCCCAACTACGGCCTGCCGATCGCGGGCGAGGACCTGCTCGTCGAACAGATCACGGAGGCCCTGCAGGCGGGCATCTCACTGGCCGTCCACGCGATCGGCGATCGTGCCAACCACCACGTGCTCAGCGCCTTCTCCCGCACCCGTGCCGCGTCGCGCGCCGCGGAGGAGCGGTACGGCAGGCCCCTGCGCCACCGCATCGAGCACGCGCAGTTCGTCCGGCCGGAGGAGGTCCAGCTGTTCGCGCAGATGGGCGTCGTGGCGTCGATGCAGCCGCGGCACTGCATCTCGGACCTGCACCTGCTCGAGTCGCTGAAGCCGGACCCGAGGCTGGCGGCCTACGCGTGGAAGGACCTGCTCGCGGCAGGTGCTCCCGTCGCCTTCGGCTCGGACGGCCCTGTCGAGCCGACCGACCCGTTCGCCGCGATCTACGCGGCGATGACCCGTGCTGACTTCGGCGGCGATCCGGCGACGACGTTCGAGCCGGGCCGCCGGATCCCGGCGCGGGACGCGATCGCGGCCCACACCTCGGGAGCGGCGTACGCGGCCGGGCTGGAAGGGTCCGTGGGCACGTTGGCTCCCGGCATGGCCGCCGACCTCATCGCGGTCGACGTCGACCCTCTGCGGGCAGACGGCGGCAGCGGGGTCACGGGGGAGTATGCGAGCGAGGCCGCGCTGTTCGAGCACGCCGAGGCCGTCCGCGACGCGACCGTCCACCTCACCGCGGTCGCGGGCGAGGTCGCCTTCGCGAGGATGTGAGATCGCGGGGTGCTCGGGCTGTCGGGGGTGGGAGTGGCGGTCGGACTTCGACACACTGGTGTCAGTGCACGGATGACGAGGAGGTCACATGGCTGCGAACGGTGTCCAGCAGTTCGGGAACTGGATCGACGGGGAGTTCACGGATCCGGACTCGGGTGAGTGGTTCGATTCGCACGATCCGTACTCCGGGGAGGTGTGGGCGAGGATCGCTCGCTCACGCAGCACGGATGTCGACCGAGCCGTCGCCTCAGCGAAGGCCGCCCAGCGGGACTGGGCCGCCCGGATCCCGACGGCGCGGGGGAAGTCACTGGTGCGGCTGGCGGAGCTCATCGAGGAGAACTCCGAGCGTCTGGCGCGGACGGAGGTCCGGGACAACGGCAAGCTGTATGCGGAGATGTCCGGCCAGACGACGTACATGGCGGAGTGGTACCGCTACTTCGGGGGACTCGCGGACAAGATCGAAGGTGCGGTCGTCCCCAGCGACAAGCCCGGTGTCCTCAACTACACGCGTCGTGAACCCCTGGGGGTCGTCGCGATGATCACGCCGTGGAACTCGCCGCTGCTCCTGCTGGCCTGGAAGCTGCCGACCGCGCTCGCGGCGGGCAATTCCGTGGTGGTCAAGCCGTCCGAATTCACCTCCGCCTCGACGCTCGAGCTGATGGAGCTCGTCAAGGAGGCGGGCATCCCCGATGGGGTCGTCAACGTCGTCACGGGGTTCGGCGATGAAGTGGGCCAGCCGCTGGTCGCGCATCCCGACATCGCGAAGGTGGCGTTCACCGGCTCCGATGCGGCCGGCCGCCACATCTACCGGGCCGCGGCAGGAGACTTTAAGCCGGTGTCGCTGGAGCTGGGCGGCAAGTCGCCGAACATCGTCTTCGAGGACGCGGACCTCGACGCCGCGGCGACGGGCATCATCTCCGGCATCTTCGCCGCCACCGGGCAGACGTGCATCGCCGGTTCGCGGGCCCTCATCCAGCGGTCGGTGCACGACGAGGTCCTCGAGCGGGTCGTCGACATCGCGAGCTCCGCGCAGATCGGGGATCCGATGTCGTCGGAGACGCACGTCGGCCCCGTCACGACTCCTGCGCAGTACGAGAAGATTCTGGACTATCTTGCGATCGCGAAGGACGACGGCGCACACGTCCGGCTGGGCGGAGGCCCGTACACGGGGCCGGGCGCCGGCGGCGGTCAGTTCGTCGAACCGACGATCCTCACGGGGGTCACGAACGACATGCGCATCGCGCAGGAGGAGGTCTTCGGGCCGATCCTGTCGGTCATCCCGTTCGACGACGAGGACGACGGCGTCGCGATCGCGAACGACACGATCTACGGTCTGGCCGCCGGCGTGTGGACGGAGGACATGGGCCGGGCGATCCGTGTGAGTGACGCGCTGCGGGCCGGCACGGTCTGGGTGAACACGTACCGGGCGGTGAGCTATCTGTCGCCGTTCGGCGGCTACAAGCACAGCGGGCTGGGCAGGGAGAGCGGCATGGAGGCGATCGGTGAATTCCTGCAGACCAAGTCCGTGTGGCTGTCGACGGAGAAGGCGACCGGGAATCCGTTCGTGCTCCGGTGAGACGGGACGGGTGAGGACGCGCGGGCGGTCCTGATGACCTCGTCACGACCCTGATGACCTCGTCTCGACGTGACGCGGGACACGATCCGTAGACTGGTCCCATGGTGGACGAGCAGAAGGGCGATGGCGCCCCGCACGAGCACATGACCCCGGACGATCCGACCTATCAGCCCGCTGACGACGGACTGCGACCAGGTGAGAAGCCCAAGTGGAAGGTCCTGGGGCCGGGACTGGTCGTCGCGGCGACCGGCATCGGCGCCGGTGACCTCATCGCCACGCTGGTGGCCGGATCCATGTACGGCTACGCGCTGCTCTGGGCCGCCGTCGCCGGTGTCATCATCAAGATCTTCCTCGTGGAGGGAGCGGGGCGCTGGTCGCTGGCCACCGGACGCTCGATCTTCGAGGGCTGGCGGCGCCTGGGGAAGTGGACGTCCGTCTACTTCGGCCCGTACATCCTGGTGTGGGGCTTCGTGTACGGCGCGACCGCGATGTCCGCCTCAGCACTGCCGATCTACACCGTCTTCCCGCAGATCCCCTTCATCGCGTACGCGATCTTCTCCGGGCTCGTGGGCGCCGCGCTCGTCTGGTTCGGCAGGTACCACGCGCTGGAGAAGGTCGTCGCGTTCTTCGTCGGCCTCATGTTCGTCACGGTCGTGGGATCCGCCGCCTTCGCCGCCCCGAACCTGCTCGACGCCCTCCAGGGCCTGATCCCGACCATCCCGGAGGGCGGTCTGATCTACACCCTGAGCATCGCCGGCGGCGTGGGCGGGACGATCACGCTCGCGGCCTACGGCTACTGGCTCAAGGAGAAGGGCTGGTACACGCCGAAGTGGATGAAGGTCATGCGGATCGACAACGGCTTCGCCTACGTCCTCTCCGGCGTCTTCGTCATCGCGATGCTCATCATCGGTGCGGAGCTGCTGCATTCGGCGAACATCGCGATCGAATCCGGTGACGAGGGCCTGGTCCAGCTGTCCGATGTGCTCGCCGCCGAATACGGGGCGTTCGTCGGCCACCTGTTCCTCATCGGCTTCTGGGCGGCATCGTTCTCGTCCATCCTGGGCGTGTGGAACGGCGTGTCGATCATGTTCGCGGACTTCTGGGGCCGCGTGCGGAAGCGGCCGGAGGACCATCCGGCCCGCCGCTCGGGCGGGAAGTACTACAAGTTCTACGTCCTGTGGCTCACGTTCCCGCCGATGCTGCTGCTCCTGCTGGGCAAGCCGGTCGGCATCATCATCGCCTACGGCGTGCTCGGATCCTTCTTCATGCCGTTCCTCGCGGTCACGCTCCTGTTCCTGCTCAACGGCAGGCACATGCCGAAGGAGTGGCGCAACGGCTGGATCCTCAACGTCGTCTTCGTGCTCATCACGCTGATCTTCCTGGTGCTCGGCGTCAACCAGCTGATCAGCGCCTTCCAGCCCGGCTGACACGTGGGCCGTGCGACCCGGCTGACGCACGAGGGGCCCGAGGAATCATGTCAAGATGCCCGGCTGAGTTTCTTCGAAGAATCATTTGATTGTGCCCGGACCTCCGGCTGTGGTTTCGGGCCGCCCTTTGACGTCGTCAATGTGAGGAGCTCGGCCGTGAGGGCCTGCAACTCACGCTGGATCTGGGCCGGGTTCAACGGCTTGTTCTCCCGCGTCAGCTTCGTCTTGACCTTCTTCAGGACGGTGCCTGTATCGGCGAGGACCCGCTGGTACGGGGTGGCGGGCTGATCGTATGTCTTGGTGATCTTCGCCCCGTGTGTGATGTCTCGAGACATCGGTGACAGTTCTGTATCAGGACATCGGTGACAGTTCATGTCTCAGGACTTCGGTGACACTCTGAGATTCTTCCGTGGTCGACCTCCACGCCTGCCAGTCGGATCCGGC
>NZ_FXZF01000084.1:0-1713 GCF_900169375.1 Brevibacterium sp. Mu109 | reverse complement strand
CCTTGATCCACCGGTTCGCTTGATGGCAAGGGGCTCACTCGGATTCGAGTGCGAACGCGGTGCGAGGGCAGGAAGTAGTGTCCCGGTCTCTCACCGGTCTCTTCCACATAGATGATTCCCCGGGGTCTCCTCCAGACCCTGCGGCGTCGTGCTCGAGCAGGAGCGAATCGGTCAGGACAATGATCGTGTAGGTGGGCTCAGAGCCGCGTGCCAGAGTCGTGCGAATTCCGTCGCCCACGGCCACCGTCTCGGCAGGTGCAGGATCAGTTTCCTGGCCCGGTGAGCAATCCGGGCCGGGATGCTGATGATCCGTGTCCGCAGCGTCTGAGCGCGCACTTTGCTCATCCGTCCACCGATGAGTCCGGCAGCAGCCCGCAGCAGGTTGTGTGTGATCGCTGCGACTGCTACCCAGGCGGCGTTGGCGTTGAACACCCCGGAGGGCATATGTGCCAGGGCACCGTTCTTCAGCTCCGCATTGATCTGCTCGATGATCGCGTGCTTGCGGTGGATGTGATCAGCAGCGACGGTGTCGAAACGGTCTTTGTCCACCGTGGTGAAGAACGCGTGATAGCGGAACAAGTCGAACAATGGGTCCTGCCCGGCAGTGCGTTTGGTCTCGTTGAGTTCAGGGATGCGGCGGACCACCAAGCGGCCGGCGGCGTGCAGGGACTTCTTCTTCGAGGTGAATGCGGTGAACGGGACCTCGGCGACTTCGGCCTTCGAAATCCAGGCCCTGGTCTCTTCGTCGTAGATCGCTTCGGGGTATTCGATGCCAGTCCATGCGCCGTCGCTGATTGTTCCGATCGCTGCTTTGACCTTCTTGTCCATGCGGACCGTGATCGATACTTCAGCCCCGGCATCCCGGGCGGCTTTGGTCACAGTCGAGGAGTAGTACGCCGAATCAGCCCTGACCAGGGCTGGGAGGCCGGAGTTGATTCGGGTCGTGGTGGCCAGAGCGTCGGCGACGAACTTGTCAGCACCCCGGGCTGACGAGGTTGAGCCCTTGCGCAGGCGCTGGCCGACGATGATCTGGCCGGAGTCGCCCGTCGATGCGGTCGCCAACAGTGCGTTGAGGCCACGACTGCCTTGGTAGCCGAATCCAGCTCCCTGCTTCGACGCGGAGTGGACATCGATGACGGTGTCGTCGACATCGACGAACACCATCGCTTGTCCAGTGTCTTCGCTGGCTGGTAGCAGCGGTGTGTGCTCGTTGAGGTTGGTCAGGAAACGGGAAGAGATCGCGTCGAGTTGCCGGACGTGGCCGAAGGCGAACGAGCGCAGGAACGACCCCAGGGTCGAGGGCGCGTAGACACGATCGAAGAGGTGTTGCATGCCGCCGTGGCGGAGGATGTTCATGTCATCGATCGAGTCGGCCCCGGCAGCCATTCCCGCGACCAGGGTAGCCAGTTTCGGTGCCGGGTTCGCGCCCTTGTCGGCTCCGGTGGTGGTCACGGTCAGACGGTCTTCGGCGAGGTCTGGCAGGCCCGCCATCTGGGCGAGGCTCATGATCGGGACGAGCCCGGTAGTGGCCGTCAGGTTCGCATCGTCGAAGGAGTGAGACACAGACGCGGGTGTGTGGTTGAATAGCACCTGAGAGGTGCCCCTTTCTTGAACGGGAATGTTGACTTCGAACATCATCATTTTCCCAGTTCAGAAGGGGCATTTCCATTTCACGCGCGGCTTGATCCGGCTACTCGCATCGGTGGATCAAGG
>NZ_FXZF01000075.1:0-2612 GCF_900169375.1 Brevibacterium sp. Mu109 | reverse complement strand
TGGCGCGTAGCGTCGGTTGGTACGGATAGTCCACGTACCTGGTACTGGTGCTCGGTGGGAGTGGTACTGGCCCCGAGCGTGTGCTCGGGGCCGGCACCTGTCGTCCTGGCGGCTACTCCCAGTAGCCGTCGTCGGCGCGGGCTTGCTCGTGGCGGAGCCTGCGCATGTCGATCTGGCCGAGGCTGATCTTTCGGGCCTGGTTCGACAGCCGGTTCACGATCGAGTCCGCAGCGACTCGGTCCGGCAGTTCGGCCACCCAGTGCGCTGGCCCCGTCTGCGAGGCGATCATCGTTGGCAGCCGGTGTTCCCGGTTCGCCAGCACTGCGAACAGATCGCTGGCAGCGTCGCTGTCGATCCCGACGGTGAGGAAATCGTCGATCACGAGTAGATCCGTGTGCGAGAGGTCGTTGAGCAGCTTCTGGTGGGCGATACCGTCCCCGCGGGCGATCACCAACCTCCTGGCCAGGTCGTCCATCCGGGCGTAGACGACGGAGTGGCCGTTGTGACACGCCGCGATGCCGAGCGCGCACGCCAGATAGGTCTTCCCACCGCCGGTCGGTGAGGTGATCAGCAGGTTGGTGGGATCTGCTCGCCAGTCGTGTGCGGCGTAGCGACGCATCCGCACCGGGGTGATGCCACGATCCTCGCGGTAGTCGATCTCCGCGATCGATGCCTGCGGGAGGGGGAAGCCGGCGGCACGGATGAGCTTGTCGACCTTGTGGATCCGGCGCTGCTCGAGTGCGTCGTCGGTAGCGGTGAGAAAGATCTGCTCCGGGGTGAGCGTGTCGTTGGCTTCGTCGTCGATGAGTTCTTCGAACCGGGTCGCGATATGCGTGACCCGCAGCTGGCGGAACTTGTCGTAATCGATGCTCGTGAACGTCACCGGGCCTCCTCCCCTCCGGTCTCGTAGTGAGACGCGTCGCGCACGTACACATCGGGTCCATTCGGTGCGCTGGCTGCGCGTTTGCGTGTGGACGCGGCCGGGATCGGCGCCCTGGGTTTCTTCTGGTCGCTGTCGATCGCAGCCATGATGCGCTTCAGCGTCGTGTAGGTGGCGTACCCGCCCCGGTTGACGAGTTCCTGGCAGGCGGCCTCGAGCCGCTGCCGGTTCTGCTTTCCGAGTCCGCTCAGGATGTTCTGGCAGTCGAGATATCCCTGCGCCTCGATCGTCTGCCGGTCGAGGACCTGCTCGATCACCGTCACGGTCGCCGGGCCGGCGCTGCGGGCACGATCGGTAAACCAGCGCCTCGACCACAGGCCGTCGATGCCCTGATGCTGCTTGGGCACATGCTCGGGAAGCGTCGAGTACCGGCCCTTGCGGCCCCACAGTCTGGGGTGCTCACACACGATCGCGGTGCCGTCGAACACCGTCACCCGCGACGACGTCAGCCGGACCCGCAACAGTCGCCCGGCTAGCTGATAGGGCACGGAGTAGCGCTGGGAATCGGCGGTGACGTGGTAGTTCCGCCCTGCCTTGAGCTCTTTCCACTCGACCTCTTCGAACCGCGCATCGGGCAGCGGACCGAGCAAAGACAGCTCCTCGGCCTCGAATCGCTGCCACCGGGTCGTGTCGTCGGCCCGACGCAGGTCGTGGTTGATCTCGTCGACGCGCTGCTCGATCGCGTCGTTGAGCTCGGACAGGCTCGTCCAGACCTCGTCTTCGAGGTAGCCGATGACACGCTTGTTGACCACGTTGACGGCGTTCTCGGCCGCGGCCTTATCGCGGGGCTTGCCCGCCCGGGCCGGGACGATCGCGGTCCCGTAATGGTCGGCGAGCTGCTGATAGCGGGCGTTGACAATCCGCTCCCGGTCACCCTTGCGCCGCGGATGCGTCGACGTCGTCGGGTTGTCCGGGACCACCAGCTGGACCACGCCCCTGTAGAACGAGAACGCGCGCACGTGCGCGTCCAGCCACGCCGGCGACTTCATGTTCGCGTAGGCGCGGCAGAACAACACCCCCGAGTAGGGAAGCACCCCGACCCACAGGTACGCCTTGGTGACCTGCCCGGTGACCGCGTCGACGAGATCGAGCGTGTCACCGGCCCAATCGACGAGCATCGCCCGTCCCGGCTCGTGGTGGAGCACGGCGACCAGGTCATGCGATCTGACGTAGTCGGCGAACAGGGCGCAGAACTGCGAATACCCGTACTTCTTCTGCCCGCCGCTCTGGGTGTCGGCGTAGCGGCGCCATGCCTGCAGCAGCGTGAAGTGCCGGTTCTGCTTCATCGACGTCAGCACGCGCGCCAGGTCAGGCTGCGCGTACTCCACCGAGACCCGCCGGCGTCCGTCCGGGAACCACGCCGCGAGCTCGGCATCACCGACCGCCGCAGCCGAGGTCACTCCGTGCCGGGTGAGGGCTTGCTTCACACGAGAGACGTCGCGTCGCGAGCATCCGACGGTCTCGACGACCTCGCTGTAACTGCGATCTGCGAGCACCAGCTCCATGATCGCCCGATAGTTGACCATACCAAGGGCCTTTCCGACTCAGTGACGGGCGACACGGACGTGCCGCCCCACCGCTCAGAAGACCACCGAAATCACGGCAGTACCACCTATCCAGAAAACTGATACCAGGTACGTGGACTATCGGGACCAAGTAGCGCTACGCGCCA
>NZ_FXZF01000053.1:0-8282 GCF_900169375.1 Brevibacterium sp. Mu109 | reverse complement strand
CCCCGGGGAATCATCTATGTGGAAGAGACCGGTGAGAGACCGGGACACTACTTCCTGCCCTCGCACCGCGTTCGCACTCGAATCCGAGTGAGCCCCTTGCCATCAAGCGAACCGGTGGATCAAGGCTAAAGGACCCCCTATAGACGGAAACGTGACAGCCCGCGCTGTGGCCGAGGGGCCCTTTCGCGGATAGCCGTCGCCGTCTTCCGTGTCGTTATTGACGGCGCGCCTTATCGTACCCGTAGAGCGGACATTGTCTTATTTCTGTTGACAGTCCGGAGTGGCATGGTTCGGGAGGATCCGGGGGCGGCAAGCCTCGCACTCGTGCGGGGCATCGTCCATCTGGACGAGCCGGCGGCGGTGTTCGAGGCGATGCTGACCGGCTGGGAGCGGCAGCAGCGTTCGCGTGGTTTGGTCGAGACGTCGGTCGAGCCGCGGCTGGCGTTTGTGCGCCGGTTCCAGGGTTTCGCCGAGGGGTATCCGCGGGAGTGGACGCCGGCGGATGTCGAGGACTTCACGGTGTCGCTGATGAGCGGTGCGCACCGGCGCAACCCGGCGACGATCCGCAACTACCATCTGACGTTGCGCATGTTCTGCGACTACGTCACGAGCGCGCACTACGGGCGGGTGCGCGAGTGCGCGGAGCGGCCCGAGACGGTGCCAGCGCAGATCTGCTTCGACTTCAACACGATTGCGCACCTGCAGGACGACGAGGGGCGACCGGAGCGGCGCCCGTTCAGCTACGACGTGATGGAGACTCTGTTCGACTTCCTCGATGACCGTGTCGACCGGGCCGCGCGTTCAGGACGCAAGAGCGGGCTGGCCGCGTTGCGTGATGCGCAGATGGTGAAGACGATCTACGCGTTCGGGTTGCGTCGACGGGAGCTCTGCATGCTCGACGTGGTCGCTCTGCGCCCGAACCCGCACATGCCGTAGTGGGGCACCTACGGGTCGGTGCACGTTCGGTTCGGCAAGGCTAGCCGCGGCGGCGTGCCCAAGCGACGCACCGTGCTCGCGGTTCCGGAGTTCGAGTGGGTGATCGACGGGCTGCGGCAGTGGGTCGAAGAGGCACGCTGGCTGGCCGATGCGAAGAATCATCCGGCGCTCTGGGTGACCGAACGGCGCTCCCGCGTGGACGTGAAGCAGCTGGACCGCCGGTTCCGTTGGATCTTCGACGGGGCGGGGCCGGATCCGGCGTTGACCCTGCACTGCCCGCGGCACTCGTATGTGACACATCTGGTCAAGTTCGGATATCCCGAGCGGTTCGTCACCGAGCAGGTCGGGCACCACTGGGGCTCGACGACGACGATCTACCCGTTGTCCGTGTCGAACGACTTCAAGAACAAGACGCTGAAGGCGGCGGCCCTGTCGAGGGTCTATGGCGAGAGGAGCCCGGTATGAGCAGAACCGTGTCGATGAAGTGGAACGTCCGCCAGGTGATGGCCGCGCGCGGCATCTTCCAGACCAGCGAGCTCGTCCCGCTGCTCGAAGAACGGGGTATCCACCTGACCCGTCAGTACGTGCACCGAGTCGTGACGAGCGCGCCGCAACGGATCAACACCGACCTCCTCGCGGCTCTCTGCGACATCCTCGAGTGCACCGCGGCCGACCTCCTCCAGCTCGAGGT
This sequence comes from Brevibacterium sp. Mu109, assembly GCF_900169375.1. Lineage (NCBI taxonomy): Bacteria > Bacillati > Actinomycetota > Actinomycetes > Micrococcales > Brevibacteriaceae > Brevibacterium > Brevibacterium sp. Mu109. The sequence goes on along the minus strand of NZ_FXZF01000053.1, from coordinate 6,655 downwards.
CGTCGAGACGCAGGCCGCGCCGCCGAAGTCCATCGGCGAGAAGGGGTCGGGCATCGGGGACCTGCGCCCGATCCGCGCCCGAATCCGCACGCCCGGCGACCTGACATGAGAGGTCACGTCTGCGTCGAATGCGGCAAGGGCGACGCCTACATCCGGCTCCCGTACGGCGTGGATCTGCGTCGGGTGCAAGCGCCGCACGCACTACCACCCGGCCACCTGCCCGGGCCGTAGTGGCTTCCGCCCGCTCGACTACCGCGACGAGAACGAGCGGGCCGTCTGCGCGAGCTGCGCCGGTGAGGAGTCCTCGATCTTCGCCTGTCCGGACTGCGGACGCGAAGACCACCCCTATGGGTCGACCCGCGGCGCCCGCTGCATCCTCCGTGAACGCCTCATCGTGCTGCTCACCGATCCCGGCACCGGGGACATCGCCGCGCCGCTGCAGCCACTGTTCGACACGCTCATGGCGTCCGAGCGGCCGCAGACCACGATCTGCTGGCTGCGACGCCCGCCCGGGATCGGTCCGAGGCTGCTGCGCGCGATGGTGCTCGGGAAGATGGAGATCAGCCACGCCGCATTCGAGGCGCTACTGTCCGACCGAGCCCACAACTACCTCCGCGACCTACTCGCCGCCGTCGGCGTTCTCCCGCCCTACGAGCCAGCGATCGCGAGAATGACCCCGTGGCTCGACTCCAAGCTCACGGCGCTGCCGGCCGAGGAAGCGCGTCTCGTGAATCGGTTCGCCCGCTGGCGCGTGTTGCGACGCCTGCGCGGCCACGCCGAACGGGGCGAGCTCACCAAAGCAATGATCGACCGCGGCCGAGCAGAGATCACCGAGGCGATTCGGTTCCTCAACTGGGCACGTCACCACGGCGAGACGATCGACACCGTCAGCCAAGGGATGCTCGACCGCTACTTCCACACCCACCCCTCGAAGATCGACACGCTCTGCGCACGTTCCTGAACTGGCTCCCAGCCCGACCAGCCGGTCTCGAGATCGAGCTGCCGTCGGACCGGCAAGCCTCGCCGATGGTGACCGTTTCTGACGAGGACCGCTGGACCAGCGTCGAACTGCTCCTGCACGACGAGTCGATCCGTCTCTACGTCCGCATCGCCGGACTGTTCACGCTGCTGTTCGCCCAGCCGCTCACGTCGATCTGCCGGATGAGATCGTCACAGGTCGACGCCAGCGGCGACCGGGTGCTGGTGGCGTTCGACCGCGAGCCGGTCGAGATGCCGCCCGACCTCGACGACCTCATTCGCCGGCACCTCGGAGCACGCGGCAACGCTTCCTACGCCTCACGCGACAACGGCTGGCTGCTCCCAGGCGGCATCCCCGGCAGGCCGTTGCAGACCGAGAATGTCCGCGCCCAACTCGTCGAGCTCGGCATCAAGCCCCACGACAACCGCAAGACCGCGCTGTTCCAGCTCGCCGCGACGATTCCGACGCCCGTGCTCGCCGATCTCGTCGGTATCTCCCCGAACACCGCAGTCCGTTGAGCGGCGCTGACCTCCCGAAGCTGGTCTGCCTACATCGCGCAGCGCTGACGATCACCCGGCCCGCGGATCATCGACGCGACGACCCATCGCGAGGATCTCCTCGACCTCCGTCGTCGCGAAGCAGCCCCATCGCTCGGTCACACGCAGCCACGTGCCGCTCGGCGACCCTTCCCAGCTCGACGCATGCACGACCAATTGCTGGCCAGCGAACGGCCCCGACGCTGGGACATACGGGAACTCGCGGTGAGGAGGCTTGGGGTTCAGCTCACCGTGTCGAGCACCGGACTCGTCGAAGAACGCATACGCAAGAGCCATGCCTCGAAGCTATCCGAAAGCACCGACACCAGAGCCAGACCGGCCCTGGGCCGCGCGGCCGACTCGCGACGCCGCTGTCCCCGCTGCCGGCGAGGACCCTTGCATCCCTGGACCTTCCGAATATTGGCGCGGCGCAACTCGGTATGTTTTGCCATCATGTCAGCGAACCACCTGCGATAACTTGGTTGACATGGCACCTCGACCCGAGTTCACCGATCACGACTATGTGGACCCCGACGCCCCCGATGGCGAACTGCGCATCCGCCCTGATCACCCGCAGGTCCGCGACTTATCCTACGACCGCAGCCGGATGCGGCAGCTCAACGATCTCTACAAGAACGCGATCTTCGACCCAGGATGGGACCGGGCCGACGCGATCGACCCGGACGACGAAACCACTTGGCAGACCGAGCGTCTGGAGCTCTACATCAAGGAGCGAGCGCGAGGCGAGGGCTACGTTTCGGACTTCGTCTACAACAATCGCGACCTCCCGGTGACCGCGTACGGCATCTTGATCGACCGTGGTCGCGGCTTGGAAGTTGCAAAGCTTGAGCTGTTCCGCACCGCCTGGGGATACTTCGACGCGTGGGGAGACTTCGTCGGGCAGAGTGAGGAGATGAAGCGAGGCACACGTAACGAGCCCGATCAGCTCATCACCGCTGATGTCTTGCGACGGATCCCGCTCGGACGGATTGTCGCTATGGCGCAGCAGTCGCTGCTGCAAGAAGAGTGGCGTGCCGAGGGAGTGCAGGTTCTTATGGGGCCCGATCGCGGACCTGACGAGCTCACCCCTGAGGAGGTGGACGCCCTCGAGTCGGGCGTTCGGGCTGCGAAGCAGACGAGGCGAGGGCGCCCGCCTCTTCCGGAGAGCACCCTCGACGCCGTTGCACGCGCCTACCTCGACGAGGCGGCGGCGGGCGTTGGTCTCCTCAAGCGTCTTTCGCGACGCCTTGATCGCCCCGAAGCAACGGTCAGAGACTGGATCGCTGCTGCGCGCCGAGAGGGGTTTCTCACCCCGGCAGTTCCTGGAAAACGCGGTGCCGGTCCAGGGCCGCGACTGAGTGGCACCTCGGCCACGGGTGGCAGGTCGACAGATGCAGGTTGAGATGGATCCCGACGACACCCTCGTGGCGCTCTGGTGCGCCTGCGACTGGTGGGAGCACAGCGCACAGCGGCTCGAACAGCTCGCGGATGCGGGATTCCCAGGCGGCTCGCGTCTGGGAACCGACAACGAGGCGGCCGCTGTCGGCGAAAGCTCCCTCGCGGTATCGCGGTACGTCCAGGAACGAATGTGGAACGCAGCCCGGATGCTGCGCTCAGCGCATCGGCAGGTATTCGATACGGAGCCGGGTAGGTTCCATCTCGACGCAACGGTCCTGTATCCGCTGATGCGAGCAGCCGTAGAAGACGCGACAACCATCGTCTGGCTCCAGTCGCCCGGGAACCGGGACTCACGGCTCACCCGGGCGTTCCGCACTTTGTTTACCGACTCGCTCTACTTCAGCGAGAACCACCTGCTCCTCGCTGCCGCTGCTCCTGCCGTTGGCGCTGTGCCGTTGGAGGTGGGCGACGCGTTGTCTGCGCACATGACCGCCGAGCAGGATGCAACCCGGGCCCACTTCAAACGACTGGCGGGCGAGCTGGGCCTGGACCCGGACCAGTCGACGAGAAAGCTCTCAACCAGAGAGCCCGTCAAGGTTCAATACGGCGCCGATAGTGTCGAGCTCGCTACATGGAAGTTCCTCAGCGACTTGTGCCACTTCTCCTTCATGATGCTGCGACATCTGGCGACCACGCCAATCCTGGGAACGACGGTACCGCTGCTTCACGCCACGATGCTCCAGTTCGCTCAGACCCTCAATCGAGTGTGCGACGACGCGGTCGAACACGTCGAACGAGCAGGAATCGTCGGAGAGGAGTGACTCCACAGTTGACTTCGGCTCGGCGCCTCCACTGCTTGCAAGACGCACGAACGATCGCTCCGCGCCGTGTCCGATCCGCTCACTACGGTGGCCAGAGAGAACAACGGAGGCGATGATGGCGAAACCACGCGTGCACGAGATCGCGAGTGAGATGGGCGTGGACTCCAAGGTGGCTCTCCGAAAACTCCGCGACCTCGGCGAGTTCGTGAAGTCACCAAGCTCAACCATCCAACCTCCCGTCGCCCGAAAGCTTCGCACTGCTCTTGCGGCGCAGCACGACGCGCAGCTCGAGCCCGAAGCCGAATCGCAGCATCCGGACGCGGTCGCGGCACGGATACGTCGCGGAATCGTGCGCCGCGATGATACCGATTGGCCGGCCTATGGCTTCTCCCTGCAGGAGAAGACGGTCTGGATACGAGCCGGCGTCCCCGAGACCAAGGCGCATATCGCTGCCATGTGCCGCGACAGCGAGAGGCGCGGCACCTACCCGTCCCAGCTGACGCCCGCGACGGCTCTTCACAGATGAGGGTGTAGTTGGGGTCTGAATCCGCCGGTCTCGAGTAGGGATCTGGCGATGTAGTTGGTCAGGTTCCGGAAGCCCAGGGCCAGTCCGCGCAGATGCTCCAGTCGACCGTTGATCGCCTCGGTAGGTCCATTCGAGGTGCCGGGACGGTCGAAGTAGGCCAGCACGTCCACGGCACGCTTGTTCAGGGTCCGGCCCAGGGTGACGACCTCACTCAGGCCGTCGGGTACGCCCCGGGCGAGGGAGCCGATCAACTCGGCCATCACCTTCCGCCCGTGGGCACGCTCGGGTGCGCGGTAGGCGGCGATCATGCGTTGGTAGACATCCCAGGTCACCTCGACCGGCAGGTGCCTCTCGTCGGCGAAGAGATCCTCCAGGCGCTGGGTCTGTCGCTCGGTCAGCAGACTTGCTCCGGTGTGCAGCGTGCGCCGGGACCGGTAGAGCGGGTCGCCCTTACGGCCTCGACGTGCCTTGGTGGCCCGCTGGACCCGCCGCCGGCACGAGTCGAGGGCCTCACCGCCCAGACGCACCACGTGGAAGGGATCCATGACCGCGGTCGCCTCCGGCAGTTCCTCCGTGGCAGCGGACTTGTAGCCGGTGAAGCCGTCCATCGCCACGACGTCGACCCGATCGCGCCAGTCCTTCGGCCGGTCGGCCAGCCACGTCTTGAAGGTCTTCTTCGAGCGGCCCTCGATCATGTCCAGCAGCCGTGCCGGGCCCCGAGCGTCGCGGCTCGGGGTCAGGTCGATGATGACGGTGACGTACTTGTCCCCGCGCCGGGTGTGCCGCCAGACGTGCTCATCGACACCGATCACTTCCACGCCGTCGAACCGATGCGGGTCGTCGATCAGGACGCGCTTGCCCTCAGCGAGGACGGCGTCGTTGGCGGTGTTCCACGCGACCCCCAGGCCTGCGGCGACGCGGGCGATGGACAGGGTGCTGGCACACGATCCCGGCCAGGGCCCACCGCAGCCCCCGCCGGGAGAGCTTCGCCCTCGGCTGCGCCGCAGCAGTGGTGTCTTGACGCCACACGTGGCCGCATCCGATGCACTGGTAGCGGCGGACCGTGACCGCCAGCGTCGTCGGTCGCCAGCCCAGCGGTTCGTGCGCCAGCTCACGAACGACGGTGTCGCGCGGGATGCCTTCGCAACCGCATCGGCGGCACCAGTCGTCGGGTTCGAGCACGCGGCAAGCCAGCACCGCCCGGTCGGGTTCCAGGCGCTGCCCAGTCACCTCCAACCCGAGCTCGTCCAGGCGGGCGAAGGTCGTCAGGTCAGGGGCAGTGAAGGTAGCGTCAGGCACGTCGAGGTCTTCCCGATGGCCAGTGTCAGAACTTCCATCTTCGGAAGGCCTCGACGCCTACCCGGGGAGCGACGCGCCGCCGACCGCTACACCCTCATCTGTGAAGAGCCTCTTTGCCCAGTCTCCGGCGGGGCCGGGTTGTTCGTGCAGGACGAAGTCGAGAGCGAACGTGCCCTCGTCTGGCCGGATGTCGACGAAGGTGTATCCGCGCTGGCTGAGGTGCCCCTCGCCTTTCGCAGGGTGCGGCACCCACAGGCGTAGCCAGAGCGTGGGGAACACCTCCAGCTGGTTGACGAGGTCTGGCGCAGTGAAGGTGATGCGCCGGTAGCACGGGGTGTAGTCGTGGATCGCGGTGACGGTGACCGCGTGGTTGGGAATGCGCATCAGGCGCATCACGCCGCGCTGCCAGTTGGCCATCAGTGTGATTCCTGTCCGTGTGGTGTGGCGGTGGGTTCGAGGCGCCATCCGGCAGCGCGGCTGTGTTCGGCCCAGAAGCCGGTATAGCGGGCCGCCGGCAGCCAGGTTGGTTCCGCGTTGAACGATGCGGCCGTGCTCGTGTGCGCCGGAGACTGCTCAACGGTCGTCATGGCGTTTCCTCCTGTCGGGGTGCGAGTTCCTGTGCGATGCCCGCGAGGACGACGCCCAGTTTCCGTTCGAACCACTCGACCGGTTCCACCCGGATCGCCCGCACCATCTCCGCCCGCACCTCGTGCTGCCCTTCCGGTCCCGGTGACACAGGGGCTGTGCGCCATCCGTGTTCCACTCCGCCTCGAGCGGCCGTCTCACCTGGCTCGCGAATGGTGTCGAGCGCCTCGACACCGCGACGGTTGTCCGCCGCGAGGTCGAAGACGAGGTCGACGGCGAGCACGGCATCCGCGGCGATGAACCCCCGCTCCACGAGCGCTCCGCCTATCCGGTCGGCGAGTCCCACTATCGATGGCGGGATCACTCCACGCGAGATCGCGAACAGGTCAAGTCCCGTGTAGTGGTGTAACGGTTGGATCCTTCGCTGAGGGGTCTCAGGCGCTGAGTTCGAGGGCGTGGTCGGGGTCGGTGCTCACCTCGCCTCCGGTGGTCTCGACGGACGTGAGTCGGC
>NZ_FXZF01000077.1:0-2577 GCF_900169375.1 Brevibacterium sp. Mu109 | reverse complement strand
GATCCTGTCGTACAGCCGCGACGAGGCAGACCCCGACGATCCCGACGCAGGACGCATGGTGCTCGACGACGCGCGGGCCTTCGCCGAGCGCGCCTACAGCGGTCATGCCTCGCTCGTCGTCGTGCAGCAGGACGGCCGCGCCGGGCTCTGGCACGCCCACGTCGCCACAGCGAACGTCGGGCATGGCCCCTCGCGGCTGTACGACGGCACGGTGCGGCCCGCCGGCTACGCGCTGCACGAGTCCCAACGGCACGTATTCACGTCGCGCAACATGCTTGACGAGGTGCTGCTCGACCGCCGCGGCTTCGACAACGAAGCGCACATGAAGGCGCACGCCGGCTCGGACCACATGATCCCGAGCGACGAGCGCCGGCGGGACGAGGGTAGGTACGTCTGGCGGGATGACCTCAAGGAGCGGATTGACGAGCACGCGGCGGCGGCCTCAGACTTCGAGGATTTCAAGGAGCGCATGGCCGCCGACGGCGTCGTCGTCACGGAAAAGCACGCCCAGAAGCGCGGGCTCGCCTACGAGTTCGCCGGGCAGGACGGTAAGCCCCACCGTGCCCGTGCGGGCGGCCGTCAGGGCCTCGGCACCGCGTACGGCTACGAGGAGATCGTCGCGCGCCTCGGCCGCCCCGTGGCGGCTCCGCAGAGCGACGAGGAGCAGGATCCGCCGCAGCAGGCGGCTCCCGAGCCCGAGGCAGAGCAGGAGGAGGTGCCCCGGCCCGCTCCGGCGTTTCGCGCACTGGCACCGGAGCCCGAGCCCGTGGTCGAGGAGCCGGCCGCGGTGCCGGAGCCCGACCTCGACGCCGAGGAGCTGGCACGTCGGCAGCGGGTGGTGCGGGGGCACGAGCGTGCGCTGCGCGAGCACAAGGAGCAGCTCGCGCAGTACGATCGCATCGCAACGCGCCGGGAACGCGAGCAGCGCAGGCTGAAGTACCTGCAGCAGCAGCGGCAGTTCATCCTGCACAGGCTGTTCCTCGAATCATTGCGGCCGGCCGCGGCGGACCTGGCTCTGCCGTGGCCGGAGCAGCCGAGCCGGGAGCAGATGAAGGAGGCCGACGACATCGCCGGCCAGCTCGTGCAGAAGTGGGCCGAGTACCTGCTTGAGCCTGCATCGTCGGTCAAGCGCCCCTCTGCCGGGCGCAAGGACTGGCAGGCGCCGAAACCGCCGCAGTGACGGGAAAAGCACAACCCTCGCGCCGTTCTGAGAACAGCGCGAGGGTCGTTGGCGTAGTTCGGGTTACCGCAGCTCGACTCCGACGACGAAGCTGCCCTCTTCGGTGTAGACCTGGAAGACAGCGATCCCGCCGTCCATGACGCCCAGCGGAGCAGCGCCATCGTAGAGAACACCCTCGACACCCGGTGCACCGAAGTCGATCATGATCGCCGACTCCTTGACATCGGGGTCAGCCTCGACTTTCCCGAAGGCGAGACCGGAGTCATCGACGGCACTGAGCTTCGGGGTCCGCTCACCGGAGGATTGGTCGCCGTAGCAATGACCCTCATCGGCCGAGACGACGACGTTGCCGTAGACCGCGTACTCACCGTTGGGACTGCGTGTTCCGAAGCTTCCGTCACCACCACCGGTGAACTGGTCCATGCACTCGAACGTATAGCGGACCTCGCCCGTATCCACGTCCGCGGCCGTGATCGGTTCCGGGCTGTTGATCGAATGCGACAGGAAGGCGAGCCCGAGACTCGGCACACGCATGTGATAGGACAGATCCCTCAGCTTGCCATCCGGATTCGGCACACCAGCGACGGGAAGCGGATCATCCGGTGTACCACCAGGCGGCTTAGACATCCCGTAGGGGCTCTTCTCACCAGTGTTCTCATCGTAGAAGGCCGACATGTCGTCATCACCGCCGGAGCCATCATCCTTTCTCGACATGAGCCAGCCCTTCGAGATGCGCACGTCGTCGAACTCGTCGGCGACGCTGCCGTCGTCGTAGGACAGCAGCTGAACCGTGTCGACCTTCTCGGTCTGGGTGAGCCCCTCGGACTCGGAGCCTCCCTCGTTGAGGACGGCGAAGTGACCACCCAGGAAGTGACCTGAGTCTTCAGCGAAGTCCGTCGTCCAGACCTCCTGGCCGTCCGCGTCGAGGGCCACGAGGACCTTCTCGCCTGCAGCGTCGCCGTTGCGGACCACGAAGGTGCGGTCGCCCTGGACGAATCCGACCTCACCGGCCATGAGACCGAGGTCGTGGGCCCAGACGACGTCACCGAAGACGTCGTCGGGCAGGTCACCGAGGTCATCGCGCTCGAACGCGAGCTGTTCCTCGGCGGGCTCCTGCTCCTGGGACTGCTGCTGCTCGTCGGACTCGAGCGCGGGCCCGTCCGCCGCGCCCGAGCATCCGGCGAGGCCGAGTGCGCCGATGGTCAGAAGCGAGGTGAGTGCCAGTGCTCTGCGTGAGGCTCTGTGTGAGGTCAATAGGGTGGTCCTTAATCGGCTCTTCGCGGTTCGTGGTGAATGACCCTGCTGTGGCGGGTATTCACGCTACGGTTCTCGCGGCGCTGGTGAGCAGGATACGCGTCCGGTAGTTCTCCGCGTTGCGGAATCCGCGGCCGGTGCGT
>NZ_FXZF01000045.1:0-10693 GCF_900169375.1 Brevibacterium sp. Mu109 | reverse complement strand
GGTCTAGGCGCCTATCTCTCCATCGCGGTCGGCGGCGTGCCCACTGGGCCACTAATCGTGCTGACGCTCTTCGCTTTCCTCGTCCTCTCGCTACTGCTGGCTCCCGGGCGCAGCCTCATCACTCGCGCCCGCGGTCGGGCCCGCCAGCGCCGACTCTTACGAGACCAGCTGATCGCCGAACGAGAAGAACACATCGATGTGCAGGGCGGCGTTGCGCCATCCGGGACGGAGCGATCATGAGCTTTCTGTTGGGAACCACCCTCGTAGCCGTGGTCATGGCAGTGGCGTGCGCGTTGCCCGGGGTATTTGTCGTTCTGCGGAAGAACTCTATGTTGGTCGACGGAATAGCACACGCAGTGCTGCCTGGAATCATCGTCGGTTATGCCTTCTCCCAGAACCTGGACTCCCCATGGCTGATCCTGGGCGCGGCCCTGGCTGGCCTGGTGGTCGTCTTAGGCAACGAGTACTTAACCCGTACCGGTCTTCTGGCTGGGGATGCTCCACAGGGTCTGGTGTTCCCGGCCTTGTTCAGTATCGGAGTGATTATGGTGACCGCAAACTTCGCCAACATTCACCTCGACACTCACGCCGTGCTGGTAGGAGACCTGAACCTGGCCTCGTTTCAGCAGTTGAACCTACAGATGCCAGGCAGAGCAGACGTTGTCTCTCTGGGGCCTGTCTACCTGTACGTGATGCTAGCGGTGCTTCTGGTCAACGTGGTCTTCCATGCCGTGTATTACCGGCACCTAAAACTCACCACCTTCGACTCACAGTTCGCTCGAGCTCTTGGCATCCCCACTGGGACACTGAACACCGTTTTCATGTTCCTCGTCTCCGTGACAGTTACCGCGGCATTCAACGGAGCCGGAGCCATTCTCGTCATCGCGCTGGTCGTCGTCCCGCCGGCTACTGCCTATCTGCTCACCGATCGGCTCCCGGTGGTGTTCGGTCTCACCATAGCGATCGCAGCGATTGGTGCTCTCGGAGGGTTTTGGGCCGCCTACGCAGTCAACGCAGCCACCAGCGCAGGTATGTCAGTGTTCTACGGAGTCGTGTTCCTGCTCGTCCTCGTCATCAGCCGATCGGCCCGGTCGTGGAAGCGTAAAGCGAGCTTCAACCGTTCAACCGGGACCATGCGTGTGCCTGCGGCCAGCGCCGATGCTGGGGCAATCGATGAGCCTGCCGGTTAGGGTACGGCTGACTGACTCACGGGGCAGATCCACACTGCATCCGTAGCGGAGCGACCGAGTACGAGCGATGCGCCACCCTCCACCTGCACTTGCAGAGAGTCCGAATAGGGCGGTCCGGCGGAGACGATGAGCTCGGATCCCACCACCAGACCACGGCCAGCGAAGAAACGCAGCAACTCCGGATCCTCGTCGGAGATCCGCTCCACCACCATCCGGACGCCAGGGCTGGCCCCCGAAAGACTCTCCACAAAAGGGGTCCGGTCTACCGCACCCGACGGCGAGGGGATCGGGTCACCGTGCGGATCTCTAACGGGGTGCGCCAAGAGCTCGTCGATACGCCCAACCATGAAGTCTGAGACCGCATGTTCGAGCACCTCAGCTTCGTCATGGACCTCGTCCCAGCGATACCCGAGAACCTCTACCAAGAACGTCTCGATGAGTCGGTGCCGACGCACCATGGCCACTGCGTATCCCTGACCTTTAGCCGTAAGAGCAATACTGCCGTACCGCGCGTACTCCACTAGCTCTTGTTCCCCGAGCTTGGGCATCGCGCCGGAAACGGTGGAGAGCTTCAGCCCCGTCTTCTGCGCGATCATCGAAGCAGTCACAGGAGCGTCCGACCACTCTTGCAGGCTCCAGATGACCTTCAGGTAGTTCTGAGCACTGGCAGACAAATCAGCTACCGACATACCGGCAATCCTACGCGGATCGAGCAGGTGGCTGCGCTGGAGGCACCTCAACTGTTGCACGGCGCTCTTACACTGATTGGGATGGCCTGCAACGCGAAGTCACGACTAAGGGTTTACATCACAGCGTCCGCTACCAGCGTGCGGATTACCTCCTCGTCGTCTCCGTGCTCTCTACGGGAGTCAGTCCATCACCAGTCCGCCGTCCACGATCAAGTTCTGGCCAGTGACGGAGCGCGACCAAGGGCTTGCAAAGAACAGCGCCGCGTCCGCGAATTCTGCGGGGGTGGTGACGCGACGCAACGGTGTGCCCTGAGCGATCGCGTCGAAGACTACGTCCGGGGTAGCCGCAGAAGCATCCGTGGTTCGGAGCAATCCACCAGACAGCATGTTGACGGTGATGCCATCGGGTCCGAGGTCGTGGGCGAGTGTGCGGGTGAGGGAGAGCAGCGCGGCCTTGGACGCGGTGTAGTCGTGGTATGGGACCACTGGATGCTGGAAGAGGTTGGTTCCGATGTTGATGATGCGTCCGAAGCCCGCCCGGGCGAATCCCGGCAGCGCGTGCTGCACGGTGTAGAGAGCCGCCTTGACGCTGCCGTCGAACTGCTGTGCGAACCGATCCCAGCCGATCTCATGGGCTTTCGGACGAGCATCACCGTCGAACGCGAATGAGGCCAGTGCGTTGTTCACCACGACGGTCACCGGCGCGTCCAGAGCGTTCTCCGCAGTGGTGAAGAGGACATCCACTTGCGCAGGGTCCGTGACGTCCGCCTGCACGGCTTTGGCCGCATCACTGCGTTCGGCATTGAGTTCGTCGACCAGGCGATGCGCGGCGTCTGTACTTTGGTGGTAATTGACGACGACCTGGGCACCTTCGCGGACGAATACACGGCTCAGCTCCTGACCCAGTCCCCGCGCCCCACCAGTCACCAACACCCGCTGTCCGGACAGGAGCCCGGATCCTGTGGAGGAAGAGGTCTGGGTTGCCGCTCTGTTCTGCATGAGGTGCCTTCCGTGCGAGGACGGAGGGATTGTTTCCTACGACACCTGTGGGTGCTGCAGAGTTGAAGACGATCCCTTCGCCAGTGCTAACTGGAACAGGTTCGACGGGTGTTCATCTCAGCCGCCATTCGGCGGCACCCCGTGCCTTGTCCTTTCACCGTAGCAGTCACCTGAGGCCAATCAGCGGACGGGACGTGAGCCTCGTCGTAGCAGCGTACTTACCGCCTCCCGCTACGTTCATAGGTTGGCCCTCTTCGGAAGATCAAGTCGCTGGCTCTGGTGGGGTCTTGTCCTGCCGTGAACGTGTCCGGTGCATGGTTCCCAGGGGCTCAGCTGGGTTGGGGTCACGGCCTCATCCCGGCCCCTTCAGAGGCAGCTCAGGCATCTTTCGCGTATTTGTCGCGGAATGATCGTTCTGCATGCCGATCCCCGAGAAGCACCAGGCTCTTCAAATCGCCGCTCTCAAGCTGCTCAGGATCGACCAGCAAAGTTCCCTGCGAATCGAGAGCTGCGACAATATGGCAACCTGTCGCGTTATGCACCTTTTCGTCCCGAAGAACGACCTGAGACAGCGATCGCGGTCTCGGTGCTGAGAACAGTTCGTTCCCCTCTGCGATAACAACGCGGTGAGCGCGTCCAAGATCGTTCCACATCGCGGTAGCGCCGATCGTTGCATAGGACAGCACGCTGTCTGCACCGGCACGATAGAGGGTGGCCACATTGCGCTCGGATGTGGCACGAGAAACGATCTGTAAGTCAGGGCGCAGCCGTCTGCAGTAGAGCGTGAGGTAGACGTTGAAGTCGTCGTCGTGCGATGTAACGACGACTGCAGAAGCGGTATCCAGCCCAGCCGTCTGCAGGGCATCGATATCGGCTGCGTCTCCTTCTGGGGTTAGCCTCGAGTTGTAGACACCCGAGATAGCGGGATCACGGGTTCCGCTGGAAGGATGTCTGGCATGTCGTCAAGCAGAAAGCAGCGCCGGTCGTACACCGAGGACTACAAGCGCGAAGCCGCGCATCTGGTCATCGATACAGGCCGCTCGATCGCGGCCGTGGCTCACGAGATCAACGTCGGTCCCCAGACGCTGGGCAACTGGGTGCGGCAGGAGAAGGAACGTCTCCACGGGGACGGGAAATCCACGGGTCCGTTGGAAGAAGACGAGCGGTCGGAGTTGACGCGGCTGCGGCGGGAAGTGTTCGAGCTGCGGGAGGACAACGCGTTCTTGGGAAAAGCGGCAGCCTTCTTCGCGTCGAAGCCTCGGAAGCAGAACGGTTCGAGTTGATCGACGCGCAGAAGGCGAACTACACGATCGCGCGGATGGCCAGGCTCCTGCACGTCTCTCGTGCCGGCTTCTACGCGTGGACACGCCGCCTCCTGGCTCCGGGTCCGCGGAAGACCGCGCGGACGGTCATGGACGCGCAGGTGAAGCTTGCGCACGAGGACTCCGAAGGGGTCTACGGCGCTCCGCGGGTGGCGGCGCAGCTGCGGCGTGAAGGCATTCCGGTGGATCGGAAGACGGTGGCCCGGTCGATGCGTAGGCAGGGGCTGGAAGGGATCAGTCCGCGTCGGTTCAGGCCGGTGACGACGATCCCGGGAGTGGCGGTCCATCATATTCCGGATCGGGTCGGCAGGGTGTGGGATCAGGGCCGGCTGGACGCGGTGTGGATTTCTGACATCACCTATCTGAGGACGGGTGAGGGGTGGCTGTACTTGTGCGCGGTCAGGGATGCGTGTTCGCGGCGGGTGCTGGGCTGGGCGATGGATGCCCACCAGCGGACGGACCTGGTGGAGCGGGCGCTGCGGATGGCTCATACGCTGCGTGAGACCAGCGCCGTGGAAGTCGTGTTCCATGCAGATCGAGGTGCCCAGTTCACGTCGTCACAGCTTCATGCTGCGGCCCTCGAATTGGGAGTGCAGCAGTCGGTGGGGCGGACCGGCGTCTGCTGGGATAACGCGATGTCCGAGTCGTTCTGGTCGACGTTGAAGACTGAGTTCTATGACCGGCGGTCGTGGTCGACGCGAGCGGAAGCCAGGCAGGCTGTAGCGCGGTGGATCGAGGTCGTCTATAACCGGCGCAGGTTGCATTCGAGGTTGGGGATGGTGCCGCCGGTGGAGTTCGAGCAGGGCATGGTCGCGGCGGTTGAGACTGTCGAGGGCGAGCAGGAAACGTCACTCACGCATGCAGCGTGATGTGGCTCACGTGTCTACAGCTTGCGGGTAACCCCAGTCTTGAATTGCGGCGTGGTGCGCTTGCGCGATCAGGGTCTGCGTTCCACCATCGGCCACCGCCCACAGCGTCGACACTGACTTCGGAACGGAGAAAGTCAGGTCGAACCCTGCAACTGGGGCACCGGTTGGTTTGCTTGCTTCCTCTGCTTCGATGAGCGCCGTCTGTGTGGAGAGTGCGGCCGGAGTGAGGTTCTCGGGTAAGCGTGTGAGGCGCCGCTGCACACGGTCGCTTGCGGTCGCGAATTTGCGGTAAGGGCGGCCCAGTTGCTCCTCCGTGGTTGGGTTCTGGCCGTAACCCATGAGGCGTCGTAGCTGCTCTTCAGACACCGCACCACCGGGAAGAATGTCATCAGAGAGTCCCGCGATGCCGGAGCCGATCCATGTGCCAGGCGGTGTGCCCGATTCGAGGTAATACCGTGTCAGGACGGATGCCGCGTCGCGGTCACCGTCACCGGCGACCACAGAGTTCAGCAGGTACCGGTAGCCGTCACCGGCGGTCATCACACGGATCGAAACTGTCACGTCAACCGCCCCGCACATCGCCCGATACGGCTGGAATCAGGGACGCTCGACCCCGCCACGCTTCGGCGACTCAGCAGCTGTCGGCCGTGACTCGGCGTCCGGGTCGAGCTGACGTTCCCGCTGCTCGAGGAACCGTCGATAGTTGAGAAGCTCCTCTGCAGCGAGCGGATCATGCTCTGGCCACACCAAAGACGACGACTCCGCACTGACTCCCATCAGCGTGTTCCGCAAACTCAGCACCTGGTCCGAAGCCGCCGTCAACAGACCGCCATCGAACATCACTCGCGCCGAGCCACGCGCTTGATCCCCGAATGTTGTGACCGCGGTCGCACCATGCTCCTGGAACGCAGTGCCGGCAGCATCGATCACTCGATCTATCGACAACAGCATGCCCACAAGAGGATCCACGACATCGGCAACCTGCTCCGGATGCTCACGTAACGCACCCCTCGCCCGGTCCAGCTTCTCGGCCTGTTCAGCGATCGCACGCGCAATTTCGGCAAGATCCGTAGCTGTAGACATCATCGACTCCTTCCATAAGAAACACCGGCTCACTTGGAAGGTGCGCTCACTCTTCAAAACTCAGACCTGCATCCACGCCGCAATTGACGGGGTCTCACCGAGGACTCACTCCTTGGCCAAAATTACGCGTTCAGAGGTGCGTATAGACCGCCGATTTCATCACCGCCGTTGTCTCGGGCAGTGATCCAGGCGTCATGCAACCACATTGCTGTGTTGCGGCGCGAGTGTCCGCTGTTCCACTCGATATCGCGTTCGTAAGTGACGATCTGGTTACCGGCACCAACAATGACCCAGGTATAGAGGCCTAAGCTATGACGGGTTTTGACCTTCATCCCAGAGACAAGTGTTGGCGCTTCGTCTTCGCCTCTTATGGTTTCGTCATGTCGGTCGATCCACTGCACAGTGAGTCCTTCAGTGAAGCCTGAATCGATGCTGCGCAGGAATTCGAATGCCGTGTGGTGGGCTTCTCCAGTTGTCGGGATCGCGTCAGGTTCGAAACCGCTGATTTGGCGGGTGTAGCCGTAGAGGATGCGGTCGTCTCCAAAGACGGTGGTTACGTGTTCGCCCCCGTACTTCGGGTCAGTGCCTGGATGGTGGCGGGTTACGGTGACCGGGGTTGTGCCTTGGTGTTCTTGCCGAGTCGTGACCTCGGTGAACGTTTCAGGGATTCTGAGGGTAGGGAGAAGATGTTCTGACATGGTGTTCCTTTCAGGGATTTATTGAGGCTGCTGTGGGGTTCGAGACCCGAAAATCGTGAATGTGAGGGCGAGTAAGAAAATGGGGATTGCGATGAGTGCCGTGACCTGCACGAGCCCAGTAGTTGATACTTGGGCCAATGTTGCAAGCACCGGGATTGGCAGAGCTGCAAGGCTGGCGCCGAGGAAGAGTGCGAAGGTGTAGAGCGCTGTGACACTGCCGTAATGTTCTGGGGACATGCCGGTGAGGGTTTGGATTGTTGCCGGGGCGAGCACCGACACGCAGGTGGCAAGGAGGAGCATGCCGAATCCTGCGCCCAGGACGCTGTGCCCGGTGAAAACAAGCAGGGTGCTTGCAAGCGCTGCGCCGGTAAATGCGGTAATCATGCGTGTACTTGGGCGGATTCGAGTAAGCCAGGGTGAAGCGGCTCCAGCCCAGATCAGAGCGGGCAGTGCACTGAGGCGCAGCATCAGGAGCTCGCTGTCCGGGTAGTGACCGGTGTGCCCGAGGGCTGCGTAGAGCGCGATGAATGGGCCAAGGATCGCCAGCGTTGCGATTAACAGTAAGACAATGCGCAACCTGCCCAAAAGGCCTGCAAGTATCCTCGTGGCGTTCTGACCAGTTTCTGCGCTGCCGGGAGTAGGCCGCAGACCACGCATGGCAAGCACCAGCCCTAAAGTCAGGGTGATCGCGCTGAGGATGAAGAACCAGCGCCATGAGCCCGCTAACACGACGAGCTGCGCGAGGACCTGCGCAAGCACCGCGGCAGCAAGAAAAGAACTGGTCAGTACGGTCACGGCGATTAAGCGGACAGCGGTCGGCAGGCGTGCACCGAAGTATGCGAAAACCGATGGGGCGAAGCTTGCCGCGGCGGCACCTTGCACGATCCTGCCACCGAGAAGCCAAGACATGCTCGGGGCACAAGCCACGAAGACAGTGGCTGCAAGCAGTACGGTCGGGGCTGCCGCACGTTTAGGTGACAGTTGGGGTCTCAGGCCGCGAGGCTCACGGTCGGGTTCATGATGGTCTCGTATTCGATGGGGGTCAATCGGCCCAGACGGGCTTGCCGACGGCGACGGTGGTAAGTGCGTTCGATCCAGGTGATTATCGCGATCCGCAGCTCCTCTCGGGTTCGCCAGCGCTTGCGGTCCAGGACGTTCTTCTGAAGTAGCGAGAAGAACGATTCCATCGCGGCGTTGTCGCCGGCAGCGCCGACCTGGCCCATCGATCCGATGAGGTGATGACGGTTCAAGGCGTGCACGAATTTCCGTGACCGGAACTGAGATCCGCGGTCCGAATGCACGATGCAACCGGCGGTGTAACGACGCCTGGATACTGCGTTGTCCAGGGCGTTCACTGCGAGGCGGGCCTTCATCCGGTCGCTGATCGAGTAGCCCACGATCCGGCCGGAGAACACGTCCTTGATGGCGCAGAGGTAGAGCTTGCCCTCGTCGGTCCAGTGCTCGGTGATGTCGGTGAGCCACAGTTCGTTGGCGTCATCGGCGGAGAAGTCCCGCTTCACAAGGTCGTCATGGACCGGCGGACCGGGGCGCTTTCCGTTCTTGCCGCGCTTCTTCCCGAACACGGACCACCACTGGTTGTCGCGGCAGATCTTCCACGCGGTCCGCTCGCACATCTCCTCTCCGGCCTCGGCGGCTTCTCCGACGAGGAACCGGTAGCCGAACTCAGGATCGTCGCGGTGGGCGTCCAACAGGGCGTTGGCACGATAGGCCTCGACGAGCTCGGCCCTGGTGATCTGCTGTTTCCGCCAGCGGTAGTAGGGCTGGCGGGAGAGCTTCAGGACCCGCAGGGACACCGCGACGGGAACGTTGTCAGCGGCGAGCTCGCTCACGAGCGGGTAGAACCTTTTCCCGGCAGGTTCGCCTGCGACAGGTAGGCGGCGGCACGGCGCAGGACCTCGTTCTCCTGCTCGAGCAGCCGGTTCCGGCGGCGGAGGTCGCGTAGCTCCGTGGAGTCCTCCCGGGTCTTTCCGGGACGGTTGCCGTCGTCGATGTCGGCTTGACGGATCCATTTGTGGAGCGTCATCTCGTGGACGCCGAAGTCCTTCGCGATCTGCGCGAGAGTGACGCCGTCCTCACGGGACCGGGCCACACGCACGACGTCCTCGCGGAACTCCTGGGGGTAGGGAGCGGGCATGGTGCACATCCTTCCAGGCCGCCCTACGGGCAAGCCAGATCAGATGTCACCTATCGACGCGGCAGCCCCGTCAGGCCGATCAGAAAGCACCTTGTCGCACCATAACGATCGACCGCTGGCCCCCAGACGAGGAAACCAATCGCATAGGCAACCCCGAATAGGGACTGCACCAATTCCGAGGTGCCCGGATCAGCACCGAGGTCGAGGGCCGAAGCCGGACCGAGCACGAGCGCACCGTAGAGCTGTGAGAGCACCACCAGGGCAAGTACTACAAAGAACGTGATCGAGAGAGGCGCTCGATCCAAAATTTTTGGTCGGGTGGCAGGCATGGGTGGCGCGTCAGAAATGATTGGTCGGGAGGTGGGCATACACATCACGCTACAACCAACTGGTTAGTTGGGCAACTATCTGGTTGGTTGCTTCTCAGTGGTGGAGCTTCTACGCTGGGGACATGGCTGGACCAGAAAACACCAAACGAGCGCTCCTTGAGGCGGGCCGTGAGGAGTTCGCGAAGCACGGACTTGCCGGAGCGCGTACGGATAGAATCGCCGCGAATTCCGGTGTGAATAAGCAACGTATCTACGCATATTTCGGCAGCAAACAAGGCATGTTCCATGCCGTGTTATCTGACGCACTGGATTCTCTGCTCGGAATTGTCCCGTATCCCAAAGGAGACTTGCCGCCAGGAGAGTTCCTCTCCGCGTATCTACAAGCAGTCAATGCTTACCATGCCAAGCATCCGGACCTGTTGCGCCTGTTGCAATGGGAAGCACTCGAACCCGACACCGTCGAACCGGAGAGTGATTCCAGATCGGTGTACTACCAGGATAAAGTCACTTCCTTGGCACAACGTCTGAACATCGAGACGAAGGAAGCCGCACCGATCCTGTTTGGAATAATCGGGCTCGCAGCCTGGCCACACATCGTCCCGCAACTGGCCGCTCTCATCATGGACGACTCTCCCAAGCGTGCTCAGAAACAGGCTTTACAGTGGGCAATAAACAGTGTCGCTTCACTCACTGTGAGGTGATGACCTGAAAGATCCTCGGCCGCAGATCTCGGTGCATGAAACCGTGCAGTAGGCAGCGTCTTAGGCTTTCTTGCGGAAATGTTGTCAGGGGTAAGGTGCGCACAGTTTGGGGTGGTCCTACTCCATGGCGCGGGTCGGCTGGGCATCACCAAAGTCGTTCCGGTGACGGTTCTAGCGGATGATCAGGGGCTCATCAGTGTGTTGCCAACCATTGCGTTGATATTCACGCGGGGACATGTCGTGGGCTCGGGTGAAGACCGTGGTAAATGCTGATGGATGTGCGTAGCCAAGCCGACGAGCCGCCTGCGCCACACCAACCCCTTCTTCAAGATAGCGGCGTGCTTCGGTCATGCGTACCTCCGATCGCCAGGCCACATAACTCTGCCCTGTGGTCGCGAGGAAAGCGCGGCCGAGGTCTCTTGCGTCGGCATTGAGTACTTGCGCCCATCGTGTGAGAGTTCGTCGATCCGCTGGATTGTTGCGCACCGGTCAAGTCCCTTTTCGTGGTGTTCTTCGGTAGTTCCTTTAACTGGCTCTTCCCGGTTCGTGGTGATGGGGAGCGTCGCGTCGTTGACGTAGAACGGCTCGTGGTCCTGCTGTGATGGGTGTTGTCAAGACATCCGAATCTCAGAGGACCACGAGCCTGTGCACGAGAGTA
>NZ_FXZF01000042.1:0-12581 GCF_900169375.1 Brevibacterium sp. Mu109 | reverse complement strand
GGTGCCGCCGGTGGAGTTCGAGCAGGGCATGGTCGCGGCGGTTGAGACTGTCGAGGGCGAGCAGGAAACGTCACTCACGCATGCAGCGTGATGTGGCTCACGTGTCTACAGCTTGCGGGTAACCCCACGGGGTCGTACCCTGAGGCGAGAGGGGAAGGGCGGGACCGTGGACACTCCGAGCGACACCACAGACGAGGACCGGACGACGCACAACGCCTGTGTCATCGCAGGTGCAGGCCCGGCGGGCCTCGTCCTCGGCCTCCTGCTCGCGCGAGCGGGCATAGAGGTCACCGTGCTGGAGAAGCACGCGGACTTCCTGCGGGACTTCCGCGGCGACACCGTCCACCCCAGCACCCTGGACCTCCTCGACGACCTGGGGCTGTTCGAGACCTTCGACGCGCTCCCCCAATCCCATCTGCAGCGAGTGCGACTCCCGGGGTCAGACGATGAAGGCGCGACACTGGCGGACTTCTCCCGCCTCACCGTGCGGCATCCGTACATCGCGATGGTCCCGCAGTGGGATCTGCTCGCCCTCCTCGCCGACGCCGCTGCTCGCGAACCCTCCTTCACGCTGCTGACAGAGCACGAGGTGACGGGAGTCGTCCGGGACGGCGACCGGGTCGTCGGCGTGGACTACTCCGCGCCGCACGGCACCGGACGGATACTCGCCGATCTGACCGTCGCCTGCGATGGGCGATGGTCCGTCGTCCGCCGGGACGTCGGCCTCCCGGCCACAGAAGCAGCCGTCGACTTCGACGCCTGGTGGTACCGCGTCCCCACGGACAGCCGCGTCGGAGGCTCGCTGCTGCCCCGCATGCGTGACGGACGCGTCCTCATCGCCATCCCCCGCGAGGGCTATCTTCAGGTGGCCCGACTGGGCCGCAAGGGCGACGACGCGGCTCTCCGCGCGCGAGGCCTCGAGGCCCTGCGCGCGGAGACAGCGGCACTCCTCCCCGAAGTCGCGGATGACGTCAGCGGCATCGATTCGCTGGACGCGGTCAAACACCTGGACGTCCGGATCGACCGGCTCCGCCGCTGGTATGCGGGCGGTGTGCTCTGCATCGGAGATGCCGCGCACGCCATGTCGCCGGTGGGCGGGGTCGGCATCAACCTGGCAGTCCAGGACGCCGTCGCCACAGCACGTCTCCTCGCGCCGTCGCTCACGGACAGCGCTGCACCCCTGGAAGAGCGCGTGCTTGCACGGGTGCAGCGCCGGCGGGCTCTCCCGACGGTGCTCACCCAGGGCATGCAGCGTGTGGTCCAGCGACTCATCATCATGCCCGGACTCAACGGACGGGAAGTCACTGTGCCCAGGCTGCTCAGCCGCGTTCTGAAGGCCCTGCCGATCCTGTCCGCAGTCCCGGCGTACATCGTCGGCGTCGGGTTCCGTCCGGAGAGGGCACCGGCATGGGCCCGCCGCCCCGGCCGATCGTCCTCGCCGGCCACGGAGCGCGCGGAGTGGCCTCCGCGCACGAGGCTCCGCGCATGACGGCGCCGCATCTCACAGTCTGGCCGGCCGGCGCTGCGACGGGGTTCCGCCGTTCAGAGGTCTCCGCGCTCGTCGGTCGCGGGGAGGAGACATGGCAGCGTGCGGCGGCCGACCTCCTGCGGTGGGAGGTGAAGACGCGCAGCGGGTTCCACGTCGAGGATGATCAGCCCGCGACAGCCGGTGCGGAACTCATCGTCACCGCTCGCCTCCCGGGCGTCACCGTGAGGGAGCCCATCCAGGTCATGGAGGTCATCGACACCGACGACCGGGTCGGGTTCTCCTATCGGACGCTCCCCGGTCACCCGGTATCGGGCGAAGAAGCGTTCATCGTGCACCGGGAGGGCGACCGCATCATCGTCACCGTGCGGTCTCTGACCCGACCGTCTCCGCGACAGCCCTGGCGCGCTCTCTTCCCCGTGCTGCAGCTGGTCCAGCTGGTCGTGCGTCGCCGCTATCTCCGGGCACTCAGCTTCTCGTGAGGGGTGGGCAGCGCGGTCAGGTCTCCGTACACTCATGACTGTGACCGCCACCACGGATTCTGCGACGGAGCGCGCTCTGGCATCGTCCGCGCGACTCGCGCAGGAGCGTGCCCCGGAATTGAACGTGGCCGACCTGGCCGACCACGCGGGATACAGTCCGTTCCACTTCTCCCGCCTGTTCGCCAGGCACGTGGGAATCGGCCCCGGGCAGTACCTCACCGCGTTGCGGGTCGGTCGCGCGAAGCAGCTCCTGCTCACGGAGACCGCCTCCGTGATCGATGTCGCCGCGGAAGTCGGCTTCGACTCGCTGTCGAGCTTCAGCCGACGCTTCCGCTCTGCGGTCGGCGTCCCGCCGGCACAGCTGCGTCGCCTGGCAGACCGCATCAGCGACAAGCCACCACGTCCCTTCAGCCTGCTGGCCCCCGGCGCCGGAAGCGTACGCGTGACGATCGAGCTCGCCGCGGACTTCAGCCCACGCGGCGACGCCGCCGTGTGGGTGGGCTGGTACCCGCACCCCGCACCCATCGGACTGCCGCTGTCCGGAGTACTGGTCTCCGGGGTCCAGGAGATCAGCCTGCCCCTGTGCGCGCAGGCGCCCTTCCTCCTCGGGTTCGCCGTTCCGGCCCACGCCGATCCGCTGGCTCAGCTGGTGCCGGCCGACCCCGTGGTCGCGGTGCATCCGGCTCCGCTCACCGCCTCGCAGGACATCACTCTTCGCTTCGATGTGTCACACACCGAACCGCCCGTCCCGCTCCTCACGGCTCTGCCCAGCCTGTGCACGCGTTGACCTCGATGGCAGGTGCGCAGGATCGGACAAAGGTCGGGTCCACCGCCCTTCTAGCGTGGAGTCATCACCGGGGCCACGCGCCCCTCGGCTGCAGGAGGAATCATGAGCACGACAACGACGACGGTCACCGGAACCAGCGCATGGATCGACGTGAGCGCACACGACTTCGCCGCCTCGAAGGACTTCTACACCGGACTGTTCGGCTGGACGTTCGAGCAGCTGGGCGACGAGTTCAACAGCTACAACCTCATCCGCAACGGCGACGGGCTGGTGGGCGGCGCCATGGACGTCACCGGCATGACGTGCCCCATGGGCAACCCCATCCCGTCCGAATGGAGCGTGTATCTCACGGTCGACGCCCTCGATGCTCGCTTGCAGAAGGCTGAGCAGCACGGCGCGACCATCGCGATGAGGGCAGACCAGATCGGCGATTCGGGGCGCATGGCGATGGTCATCGACCCGACAGGCGCACCCATCTGCATGTGGGAGCCCAAGGACCTAGCGGGCTACGACTTCACCGGGCAGCCCGGCTCCCCCGTCTGGTTCGAGCTCATGACGCACAGGTTCGACGAAGCGAGCGCGTTCTACACCGCCGTGTTCGACGCGAACCTCGTGTCGATGTCCGAGTCGATGGACGACGACAGCTTCCGGTATGTCACCAACGGCCCCGGTGAGACCGCCAGCTGGGGCCTGGGCGATGCGACCGGTGTGATGCCCGAGGAGGCAGCCGGTTGGCGCGTCTACCTGGGAGTCGAAGCCGCTGACTCGGCGGTGGAGAAGGTCGCGGAGCTGGGCGGGAAGCTGCTCGACGGGCCGGTCGACTCCCCGTTCGGACGGATCGCCACGATCGCGGACCCGGAGGGAGCGACCTTCCAGATCTGCGCGATGAGTGAAGCGGTGCCGGAGGGCTGAGGCCGTCATCGGGGCTGGGGCGCAGGAGTCGCGGCTGCGGGACGCTTCGGTAGTCTTGGCGGCATGGCACTGCATCCCAGCCTCGAGCCCGTCGCCGCGCTGATCGGCACCTGGCGCGGTCCCGGCCGGGGCGAATACCCCACGATCACGTCTTTCGAGTACACAGAGGACGTCACATTCACCGACGTGGGCAAGCCCTTCCTCCACTACGTGCAGCGCACGCAGTCGCCGGAGGGTGCACCGATGCACACGGAGACGGGCTTCCTGCGGGTGTCGGCGGAAGGGATCGTCGAATTCGTCCTCGCGCAGCCGACGGGTCAGACCGAGCTGGCTGAAGGCGCGTTGGAAGCCGGACCCGACGGTTTCAGCTGCGAACTGCGCTCCCGGGTCATGAACTCGGGAAGCGCGAAGGCCGTCGAAGGAACTGTTCGTCGTTTGGATCTGACGGGTGACACGCTCACGACGACCTTCGCGATGGCTGCGGTCGGTGTGCCGATGACGCATCACCTCAGCTCCGAGCTGCGACGGGTCGAGTGAGACGGATCGGTCAGTTGAACCGGGTCGGTCGAGTGAGACGGGCCGGTCGAGTGAACCGGGCCGGTCGAGTGAACCGGATCGGGACCTGCGCGCGTGGATGATCTGCAGGTGGCATCGGGGCCCGGCGCGCCCCGCGGTCTGGTGGTTCCGGCGACTGAGCTGGTCGAGCAGTTCTCCCGGTCGTCGGGACCCGGCGGCCAGCACGTGAACACGGCGGACTCGAAGGTGCAGCTCAGCATCGATCTGGGGACGACGACCGCACTGGACGACCAGCAGCGGGCGCGCGTTCTGCAGCACCTGGCCGCGCGACTGGTGGGCGATTCGGGCACTGTGCTCACTCTCAGTGCGGAGGAACACCGCTCTCAGTGGCGGAACCGGGCGACGGCGCGGCAGAGGCTCGCAGAACTGCTGCGCGAGGGGGTGGCTCCACCGGTCGTCCGCCGTGCCACCAGACCGACGCGCGGGTCGAAGCGACGACGGCTCAAGGCCAAGCGGATCCGGGCAGAGAAGAAGCAGAACCGGAAGCGGCCGGGAGCGGAGTAGACCACTCGCGGTATCGTTCCTGGTTGGCGACATAGTGGAGACGATCACGACAGGAGGTCCGCATGGACACCCTTTCCGTGATCGTCCCCTTCTTCGCGGTGATTCTGCTCGGGTTCCTCGCCGCACGATTCCGGATCGTCCCGATGGATTCCGTCCCGGGACTCAATGCGTTCGTCCTCTACATCGCGCTGCCGGCGATGCTCTTCCAGTTCGGCGCGGACACACCCGTGGCGCAGCTCCTCAACCCCACGACCATCCTCGTCTGGCTGGTCTCCGGCCTCGTGGTCCTGGGACTGGCCGTTGCGATCGGACTCGGTCAGCGGCGCAGTTGGCTCGATGCATCCTTCGGCGGCCTCATCGCCGTCCTCCCGAACTCCGGCTTCATGGGACTGCCGCTCATCGCCGCACTGCGCGGCGATCAGGCATCCGGCCCGATCGTCACGACGCTGCTGGTCGACATCGTCATCATGCAGTCGATCGCCCTGGCGGTCTCCCAGCAGGGCAACGAGGGAACCGTAGCGTCGAGGGTGAAGACATCGTTCACCCGAGTCGTCGCGAATCCGATGCCGTGGGCGATCATCCTCGGCGCGCTGTGGGGAGCGACCGGCACGTCTCTGTTCGGACCTCTCGACCAGGTGGTCTCCCTGCTCGCGACCGCGGCGACTCCCGTCGCACTGTTCACGATCGGCGCCGTGCTCGCCCGCAAGAACACCGACACCAGCGCTCACGACTCGACGAAGCGCAGAGTCCTCACTGCCGATGTCAGCCTGCTGACGGCACTGAAACTGCTGTTCCATCCCGCACTGGTGTGGACGCTGGGCAGTCTTGCGATCCTCGCCGGCCTGCCGCTCCAGCAGGACGACCTCCTCGTCCTCACGCTGGTCGCCGCGCTGCCGTCCGCCGCGAACGCCGCGATGCTAGCTGAGCAGCTCGGAGCAGACAGCAGTCGGATCGCCGCAGTGATCCTCCTGTCGACGGTGCTCGGATTCGCGACGTTCTCCGTCGCGGCCATCATCCTGTAGCGCCGCGCAGTCGTCGCAGGCGGAGCAGGAAGTTCAGCATGTCGGCCTCCTAGAAGTCAGTACGACGTTCACCAGTCTAGGAGCAGGGCAGATGGGACCACCACCCTGCGGGGCGTCAGTCCCCTCTTCTTCGACGTCATCGCACCACGGATAGGTGAGCGCACCGACCTACGTCGTCGGATCGACTGCGGTCATGCGGCCCGATTTCAGAACGATGTCGTTCCGAAGCTCCGCGAATCCGATGTCGCCACCGGCGAGAGTCTCCGCTGCGGTCCAGCTGAGCGACCGATAGCCCGCAGCTTCAACAGCGGCAACGGGCAGGACGGCGAATCGCCACTGGTTCACATCAAGAGGGTCATAGCTTTCGTGCGTCTCCGCTGTCTGCACTGCGAACACGTAGAGGTCGGCGTTGTAGCTCCGCTCGGGTGCGTAATCGACCGCATCGGCGGTCCACGAACGGGAGCTGAGGCCGGTGAAGCGCAGATCTGAGGGCTTCTTCTGCACCCACATCTGCATCCGTCCCGACGACTTCACCTCGATGCGGATCCCGTCCCAGACCACGTCGTGATCATCCCATTCGATTCTGACGGGACGCTCGATCCCAACAGCTTTCCAAGGAACTCTGCAAACCAACCCCGAGCTGTATTCACCTGAAGGTTCGGCAGAGCGAACCGCCAGAAGTCATGCACGTACGTGTCGGGGATGCCTTCGATCGCTTCATCACCTTCGAGAGGTGCTCGCTCAATGGGTTTGATGAGAGACATCGATCTCCTTCGCACGTGGGGCGTACCAGCAGCACCGACTCACGGACGAATCAAGCGCG
The DNA here is from genome assembly GCF_900169375.1 of Brevibacterium sp. Mu109. NCBI lineage: Bacteria > Bacillati > Actinomycetota > Actinomycetes > Micrococcales > Brevibacteriaceae > Brevibacterium > Brevibacterium sp. Mu109. The sequence goes on along the minus strand of NZ_FXZF01000042.1, from coordinate 5,989 downwards.
TCTACCTATTGTCCATCACGCCGCAGCGAAGACTCCCAGCCGGTTCCCGCTCGGATCGGTGAACTCGAACCGCCGACCGCCCGGGAACTCGTACGGTCCCGACACGATCGTGCCGCCCGCTGTCTTCACCGCTTCCACCGTGGCCTCCAGGTCATCGGAGAAGAGCAGAACGAGGGGCCCATCGTTGCTGGGCGGAGCGCCGGGGTTCAGCCCACCGATCTCACCGGCCCCGTCCGGTGTTCTGATCCCGCTGTACGCCGGACCGTAGTCATTGAAGCTCCAGCCGAAGGCGGATTCGTAGAAGGCGCGGGTCGCGGCGAGGTCCGTCACGCCGAATTCGATGTAGCTGAGGGTGTGATGCTGTGGGCCCTGCATGGCGCACCTCCGGTGGATGAAGTTCTTTCCATGAAGTATCGCGGTCGACGGGTAACGGTGACAAGGCGTGCTTCGACCCTGATCAGCACCCGGTCGGCGTATAGTCGAAGAGGAGCTGACCTCGGTTCCCCAATGATGGGAGGCCGGATGTCCGGCACCGTTCAACCGTCCTCAGCTGGCTCAACTGCTCCGACCGGCGACGCCGCACCGGACGACGGACTCCTCTCCCTCGGAGTTCTCGCAAGCTCCACGATGGAGAACGAGCGGCGCCTTCCGATTCACCCCCGACACCTGGACCGGATCGACCCGGACGTGCGAGCACGGATGATCATCGAGCGCGGCTACGCCGCTGACTTCCAGCTGGAGCCCGGCTACGTCGAGTCTCGCGTGGGCAGGATCGCGGACCGCGTCGAGGTCATCGAGGCCGCTGACGTGCTCCTGCTCCCGAAGCCCCAGGCCGCAGACGTGGCATCGATCCCCGAAGGTCGCATCCTGTGGGGGTGGCCGCACTGCGTGCAGGACACGGCGCTGACACAGACCGCGATCGACCGTCGGCTCACGCTGATCGCCTTCGAAGCGATGAATCACTGGACCCGTCGGGGAGATTTCAACCTGCATGTGTTCCACAAGAACAACGAGCTCGCCGGCTACTGCTCCGTCCTGCACGCTCTGCAGCTGACGGGGTCGACGGGTGATTACGGGCCGCGGCTCAGCGCTGTCGTCATCGGCTTCGGAGCGACGGCACGAGGCGCAGTGACCGCGCTCAAAGCGCAGGGGATCCACGACATCCAAGTTCTCACGCAGCGCGGCTCCGCCGCAGTCGGCTCCCCCATCCATGCCGCCCACATCACCCAGCTCCAGACCGATGGGCGCCCGCCCTACCTCAGTGAGGTACTCACGTCGGACGGCGAGGTCCTGCTCCCGGAGTTCCTGGCAGCGCACGACATCGTCGTCAACTGCACGCTCCAGGACGTGGCTGCACCGCTGACGTACCTGCGGTCACAGGACCTGGACGGATTCGCCGCGGGAAGTCTGATCATCGACGTCTCGTGCGACGAGGGAATGGGATTCGAGTGGGCGAAGCCCACCGGATTCGACGATCCGATGTTCACCGTCGGCGACGGAGTGCACTACTACGCGGTCGATCACAGTCCGTCGTACCTGTGGGACTCCGCCACCTGGGAGATCAGCGAGGCGATCCTGCCGTTCCTGCGTCCGGTGCTGGAAGGACCTGCCGCGTGGACGAAGAACCAGACCATCGACCGCGCGGTCGAGATCCACGACGGAGTGATCAGGAACACGAGCATCCTGAGCTTCCAGAGTCGCGCAGCGGACTATCCTCACGCCCGCACGGCGTAGCAGCCCTGCACTCGAGCGCGTAAAGACTCCCTGTGTCCGCAGAGTCGATGGATGGAGCTCCCTGCCCGTGAGCATTGCTCCGCTGCGAGCATTGCGCCGCTGCGAAACGACGGCGGCGAACGGGCGATACACCTCTGAGAGGCCGGTGCGTCAGTACCCTGTGTACCGTCCCGGGCGGTGGTTCAGCACGAGCACCACGTTCAGCAGCGCGGCACCCAGTGCGGAGATCAGCACGCTGGACACGGGCACCACGAACAGCGCACCGATCACGACGCACAGATCCAACGCCATCTGCACGTAGCCGGCCCTCCATCCGAACTGCTCCTGTGCGATGAGTGCCACGATGTTGAACCCGCCCAGCGACGATCCGTGGCGGAACAGGACCAGCAATCCTGTGCCCGCCATGAGGTTCCCGACGATCGCCGCATACACACCGGTCAGCGGGTCGTCGATGAGCGACGGCAACGGCAGCAGGAGCGGATGCAGCACCGCGAGACCGGACACCGCGCTATGTATCGACTTAGAGCATACTTGACTCAACGCGTCATAACGCGCTAAGCTCGATGCAAGCTCGGCCGGCCGGTCGGGCGGACGCAAACAGCGAACCCTTCGACCCGCGGTTCCAGCACGCGGGTCGTCCAAAGCGAACGCGACCTGGATAGGCCCCGACGAGCTCAATCACCCGTGAGTGTCTGAGTCGGAAGCTGAAGCATCAGGCGGGTGGTGGCAGAGAGCGGCCAAATGAGCGCTCTGTGCGGGATGCATGGCAGTAGCGAGCCCCCGCGAGACGGCAAGGTTGGCTAATACCTAGACAGCTCCAGGGATACTGGAGACGTTGCGGTATTAGCGCCGCTGTCAGACCGAAAGGACTGGCAAGCCGATGCCTCGCTACGATCACCCGCAGCTCGACGCCGAGCTGACGCTCCCCGAAGCCGCCGCTACTCGTCGGTACGGCTCGTACTCCACTCTCCGCAATCGCATCCACTGTGGTCAGCTGCCGTACATACGCAAGGATGGCCGCAGCTACCTCGTACGCGTCGCCGATCTCGAAGCCCTCCGCGCACCCGAGTCGAAGGCCGCAGTTGACGCCGCTATCGAGCGGATCGTCGCGGCTGCGCCTCACCTGACCGCGAAGCAGCTCTCTCGCCTGGCGCCCGCCTTCGTCCCCGCGGAGGTGGCGCAGCGATGAACGCAAGGAAAAACCCCGGGCGGGCACCCGGGGTTCCAAAGAACAAGGCAAGCTCTGCCGACAGGTCTACCGCACGCGCCAGTTTGGACGAGATCTCCCAGGGGGTCGACGACTACGTCGATGTGCGCGGCGCGGTGGGCGCGGCGAGGATTACCGATCTGTTGTATCCCGATCTCCTTGACAGGCTGGTCCGCGCGTTCTTCGCTCCCGGCGGTCCTTGGGGAGGTTTGCGGGGTCAGCTCGTCGAGCATCGCTACGCCGTCGCACCGCCTCCGCCTCAGGGCGCGAAGCCTTCGCGTGAACTCATCGAGAAGTCGTATAAGAACACCACGTTCTCGGGCTGCGAGGTCGCCATCGGGCGCGCCCTGTCCCGCTTCGTGAACGCCAACATCGCGCAGTTCCGCAAGCTCTTTATCAAGGAGTTCGACGAGGACGGCACAGAGATGAAGGCCTCAGACGCGCTGCGGCCTTTCAGGCGGCTCACGACCCTGCCGCCCTTGGCAGTGGCGCGCATCATCACCGAGATCCACCACGTGGTCAACATCTACGCCCCCGGCCAGACCGCCGAGCGCGACATGCTCTCGGTCTACTGCACGACCGGGGAGAACGCCGGTCTCTACGAGCTCAACGTCGACCACATCGCCACGCTGGCCCGGGCCTACGCCCCCGACCTCAACGACAGTGCCGTCAAGGAAGTCGAGAACCGCGTGCGCTCCCTGGCCCCGCGCCGTCAGCGCACGATCGACCCCGACCTGCTGCCGCTGGGCAACGGTCTGTTCGACTACCGCACCAAGCTGCTCATGCCGTTCTCACCGGAGTACGTCATCACCGGCAAGGCGGCCGTCAACTACAACTCGGACGCCCGCGACGTCGCCATCGACGAACCCCACGTCGACGGCTGCATCCGCGCCGACTGCGTGGAAGGTTCCGTGTGCGGGGGCCAGACCTGGTCGGTCGAGTCCTGGATGCGCTCGCTGTCCGACGACCCCGAGATCGTCGACCTGCTCTGGCAGATCGTCGGCGCGACCCTGCGCCCCTACGTCTCCTGGAACAAGTCGGCGTGGTTCTACTCCACCCGCGGCAACAACGGCAAGGGCACACTCGTGGCGATGATGCGCAACCTCATCGGACTGCGCTCATGTGTATCCCTGCCGCTGGCGAAGATGGGTGAGCAGTTCTCCCTGCAGCAGCTGGCCGGGGCCACAGCCATCCTCACCGACGAGAACGACGTGGGCACCTACGTTGACAAGGCGGCGAATCTCAAGGCGATCACCACCCACGACTACCTCATGGTCGACCGCAAGCACAAGGACCCGATCAGCTTCCAGTTCTGGGGCTTCATGGTCCAGTGTCTCAACGAGAAGCCCCTGGTCTCCGACCGCTCGGAGTCGTTCTACCGCAGGCAGGTGTTCATCCCCTTCGAGAAGTGCTTCACCGGCATCGAGAAGCGCTACATCAAGGACGAGTTCCTCCAGCGCGAGGACGTGCTCCAGTACGTCCTCGTCCGCGTCCTCGGCACGCCGGAGCGGACGTTCATGGACGACTACTACGCACTCGACGTGCCGGCCTCCAGCCAGAAGATGCTCGATGACTACAAGGCTTTCAACGACCCGGTGCGCGCGTTCTGGTTCGAGTTCCGCGAGTCCTTCCAGTGGGACCTGCTGCCGTTCACGTTCCTCTACGACCTGTTCAAGGGCTGGTTCAAGGAGCAGCACCCTTCCGGGCGTCCGATCTCGAACCGACAGTTCATCGAGCACATCGCGAGCGTGATCGAAGCGGATGAGGAGTGGCACGTCGATCCGGATACCAGGCGGCGGTGGCGCACCATGACGAAGTGCCACAGGTGGGAGCCCCTGACGCAGGAGTTCGGCCTCAAAGGTTGGCCCGGGCAGGTGGGACAGCAGCTGCCGCTTGGGGTCCGGTCGAAGCTGGCCGACCAGCCTACAGGAGTCATTCGCATGTCGGCCCTTCATGCGGACGCCGACGACGCAGCTTCGGCCCCGCCGAGCAGCACAGCCGAAGAGTCGGCCGAGGCCCGCGCAGAGCAGTTCGCCGAGGGGCAGGCGACGCTTGCGGCGATCCAGACGCACATCGCCCGGCAGGAGCATCACGTACCTCCGGCGACCGAGCGCGTCTCGTAGTCGTCGGATCACCTAACAGGACCTAATAGCTCTCGGAAGGAGCAGGTTATGGCACAGAACAGCGACGCTCTCGCGAACCAGATCGCGGAGCTGAAGCGTAAGCAGCGCGCGCAGACGAAGCGCGAGTACGAGGCGTTCGGCCGGGAGGTCGCCGACCTCCTCGCCCCGGACGTCACGGGCACCGCGGCGCGTATCGACGCGGCACGGGCCTCACTGCCGAGCAGCGACGCCGCGGGCCACGGAGACACCGAGCTGGTGGCCCACGAGAACGACGAATCCGTGGCCCACAGCCTCGGAGATTCGACGGTCCACGCGGGTCAGGATCATGACGGCGGAGGCCGCCTGTGATCCGCAGGTTGCACGGGCGGCTCAGCCGCCCGTCGGGGCCCCGCTCGCGGGGCGGAGGGTCTCGGGAGGCAGCGCCTCCTGAGCGAGCTGATCGCGTGTGTAACGAGGGGGGACTTTATAAGCCCCCCGCGTTACGCACGTGACTGCTCGCCGTGAGGCCTTATAAGCCGCCACCGGCCACCAGGCCGGGGGTGGTTTATAAGGCCGAGCCGCGACGGGGTCGATGAGCCGGTGCCCGCACCGGAGTCGGCGGCCGTGGAGCATGCGGAGGAGGGCGGATGGACGACGGAGTAGCAGGGCCGTGCGCGTGAGCGCGCTGGCCCGCACGGAGTGCAGAAACGAGCGCGCCGGAGGGTGCGAGAAGGGAGGGCAGAGCGATGCCGAGGAAGGGGCATTCGATGCCCGATGAGGAGCGCGCGAAGCGGTGCAAGAGCGCGGAAGAGAAGCGCTCGAAAAACGTCATGCTGCGGCTCACGCAGGAGGAGGCGGCCAAGCTCGACGAGCGGCGGGCCGCGAGCGGCCGGCGGCGCACGGAGCAGATCGTCCACGACCTGTTCAGCCGGGCCGATCCTCAGAC
>NZ_FXZF01000035.1:0-15446 GCF_900169375.1 Brevibacterium sp. Mu109 | reverse complement strand
ATTGCATGGTGCGGCCTTGGGTGAGAGACGAGTTGAGGAACTTCTATCTTCGCCCAAGGTCGCTTCTCATTCATCACCGAGACCCGGCAAGCAGGGACCGCTCACGCACTCTAGAACCGGAAGAGCCCGTATGGCGCCACACGAAGCGTGGCGACAAGTACGTGACCGTGATCATCGACCTGACTCCGGTGCGTTCCAAGAACGGAGCTGCCCGCCTGCTGGACATGGTCGAAGGTCGTTCCAAGGCCGTGTTCAAGCAGTGGCTCGCCGCCCGCCCGCAACAGTGGCGTGAGGGTGTGGAGGTTGTTGCGATGGACGGGTTCACCGGGTTCAAGACCGCCGCTGCCGAGGAGCTTCCCGACGCTGCCCCGATCATGGATCCATTCCACGTCATCCGGCTTGTCGGTGACGCGCTGGAGAACTGCCGACGGCGCGTCCAGCGCGATGTCTTCGGCCGTCGGGGAAGGACCGGTGACCCGCTCTACCGGGCCCGCCGGACCCTGCTCACCGGAGCGGGCCTTCTCACCGAGAAGCAGCACGCCCGACTCGATGAGGTGTTCGCCGAGGATCGCCACGTCGCGGTTGAAGCGACCTGGGGCGTCTACCAGGATATGATCACTGCGTATCGGGAGACGGACCGCGGGCTGGGGAAGTTCTTCCTGCAACACACGATCGAGCGGATCAGCGCTGGTGTTCCCATCGAGCTCGTCGAGGTCCGCAAGCTCGCCCGCACGCTCAAGCAACGAGCCGCTGACGTCCTCGGCTATTTCGATCGACCCGGGACCAGCAACGGCCCAACCGAGGCGATCAATGGCCGACTCGAGCATCTGCGCGGGATCGCGCTTGGGTTCCGGAACCTGAGGCACTACATCGCCAGGAGTCTGCTCGAAGCAGGCGGCTTCAGACCTCGACTACACCCTCGTTCGTGAAGAGCCGCATAAGGTCGTGGTCAGGTCTCGCCGGCGCTGCCCTACTCGCCTCTGCTGTCTCATTCGGTACCTGCGAAAGCTCCATGGAGTCGACCACGGCCTCGGCGTTGATATTTCCGGCCTCCACATCGATGGGCCGCCTTCATTGTGGTCGTCCGGGCCCTTGACCGCTCATTTCGGACAGTAGGGTTCCAGACGGTGACATCTGAACACAGGATCGTGGGGTGAGCATGGGCCGCTTGAGCGCTCGTGACGGCATTTTCGGCGTTGTGCTCCTCCTCCTGCTCGGTGCTGGGTGGGCAGCGAACCACTTTGCGTCCATGATCGGAGTGCTCCGGGAGCAGGAGCACCTGAGCGGAGTGTTGCTCAACGGCGCCTACGGGATCTACGCCCTGGGGCTGCTTCCCTCTCTGCTGGGTGGTGGGGCACTGGCCGACAGACTCGGTGCCCGGGCAGTGGTTCTAACTGGCGCCTCTGTCGCGGCACTCGGCAACGCGTCACTGCTCATGTGGCACGGCGAGACCGGGGTCCTCATCGGGCGATTCGTCGTAGGACTCGGAGTCGGTTTGGCGATGAGCGCCGGGACTGCGTGGGCCGGTCGACTCCGCGGCGCAGGTGGAGCGATCCTCGCCGGGATCTTCCTGACCTTAGGATTCGCCGTAGGTCCCATCGCCTCGGGACTTCTGGCCTTCGTTCTGCCGGACGCCGCTGCCCTGCCCGTGCCCTTCGCGGTGAGCACGCTGTTCTCGCTGGCCACCGTGGCGCTGGCGCTGGTGGTGGTTCGCGGACGCGAAACGACCTCTGCTGCGAGTGCGGACGGGATGGCGCGCACACCCGATGCTGGACGCGGCGTCGGCCGCGCCTTGTGGGCCGCCCTGCCGATGGCACTGTGGGTGTTCAGCTGCGCAACCACGACCTTCGTGGTGCTGGCGAGTCGAGTGGCCGACCGAGTCGAGTCAGGCGTGCTCCTGCCCGGGATCGCCGCGCTCGTGACCCTCATCCCCGGGCTGGGTGCCCAAATGCTGGGCCGCAGATTCAGCTGGGGGCCTCGTGCCGGGATCACCGGAGCTGTTCTGGCTGCCGTGGGCATGGCAGCGGCAGGCCTGGGCGGGGCCGCGCCCCCAGTCTGGCTCTTCGTCGTCGCGAGCCTCGTCCTGGGCACCGCCTACGGCTTGTGCTTGCAGCAGGGCTTGGTGGACATCGAGCGCCTCACACCTGCTGGCTCCCGCGGCACGGTGATCGGGATCTTCTACGTCTTCACCTACCTGGGATTCGGCCTGCCCGTCCTGCTGGAGGCTCTGCTGCCCACGCTGGGTGCGGTCGTCCCTCTGCTCGTCCTCGCTGGTCTCGCCGTGCTGTCCGCCCTGCTGCGCGGACTGCAGCTGGTCAGGACGGATCTGTTCCGCCACCCTCGGTGACCGCCCCGCTCGCGACGGCCACCTCGTTCGGCACCTGTGAAAGCTCTACTGAGTCGACCACGGCCTCGGCGCCGTCCTCTGACTTCGTGAGGTCCACGATGTGCATCGTCTGCGTCTCCGGTTCCGTTACGTAGGCGAGCTCATCGCTCACCGTGATGTTCGGCATCGGCGTCTGCCATTCGGCGGGCTCCTCCCACTCCTCGGTGACTGGGACCTCGGCGACGGTCGCTCCCGATTCCTCATCGATCACGAGCAGGGTGCCTTCCGTGCCGAGCACCAGGGCCTCGCCCTCCGGGCCGCGAGCCAGTGATCGGAACGCGTAGCTCGCCGGCAGGTCGACGACCTCGATCTCACCGGATTCTGTGTCCGTGAGGCTGATCTGGGTGGGCCGCTCGAGCTCCGCGTCCGGATCCGTCTTGAAGTCGCCTAGCACGACCGGCGACTCCGGCGATCCCGCCTGATTCCCGATGCGGGCGAAGTCCTCGTCCGCTTCCACATGGGTGATCTCGTCACCGTCGACGATGACGATCCCGTTCTCGCAGCCCACCGTGATGACACCGTCGGCAGCAACGGCCTCACCGTGCACGCCGGGGCAGTCGTCCGTCCGCGCGATCTCCTCGCCGTCTTCGTCCTGGACGAGGACGGTGCTGCGAGACTCCTCGGTCCCCTCGGTGAGGACGACGCTTCCATCCTCGCGGGGGACGGCGACGCCGTGGTGCGGGTCGGGCAGCGTCTGGTCCTCGGTCTCGATCGCGCTCGTCGCATCGAGCCCACTCGGATCGAAGGTCTTCACTACACCGTCGCCGTCGAAGAACGCCGCGGCGATCCCATCGTGGACGACCAGGTGGCCGGGGTGGCTGCCCTCGACCCGCTGATCGCTGAGCACCGGATCGGTCGTGTACGAGTGGTTGTGATCGCCGTGCGGCTCCGACCACGTGCCCGTGTCCAGCAGCCTGAACGAATCGCCCTCCGTGAGGAAGAGGTGGCGGTCGTCGCCGGCCTGGTTGAGGCGGGTGAACCCCTCTGCAGGAAGGTCTGCCAGCTGCTCACCGGTGATCCCGTCGAGGACCAGGACCCCACCGTCGTAGGTGACGGCTGCGCGCGGATTGGCCCCGGCGGCCTCGTGGGTCTCGCGATCCGAGGGATCGACAGCGGGTGCGGAGCTGGACTCCGATGCGGTGTCGGTTCCCTGCCCGCACCCGGCGAGCAGAACGAGGGCGGAGACGGCGGCGAGCGAGGCGAGCGACCGTGCCGCCCGCGTGGATTTATGCGTTGTGGTCATGCAGGCATATAACCCGCTGACCAGGAACATTGTCATAGGTGGATATAAAGATACGCGCATGAGCCGGCGACACCCTCCCGTCACCGACTGTTCGCCTCGCGGGAAGATGCGACGAGCCCCAGGTGCTAGCGTCGAATGCATCGTCGCGTCAGAGGTCCCTCTGGTGCTCCGCCGGATCATTCACCGAGGTGCCGCCGCATGTCTCGCCTGCAGAGAATCACCCTGTCCTCACTCTCGCTCGGACTGGTCGGTCTGCTGGGCGCCTGCTCGCTGGGCGGATCGGACACCGCCGCCGAGGCGCAGGAGACCGCCGCTGCCCAGCAGTCGGGCGGTGGCGAGGGCGGTGAAGGTGACTCCGCAGCGGCGGGGGAGGGCGCCTCGGGCGAGGGATCGCCTGAATCCGCGGGTCTCGATCCGAACAACCTCCCGGACCCGATCGCCAGCAACGAGGTCCCCGCAACCGTCGAAGGCGACCCGGACGCCACGATGACCGTCGACTTCTTCGGGTTCGAGCGAGACGGCGAGACGTTGGTCGGACAGTTCGCCTTCACGGTGAACGCCGAATCCGACGAGCCGCGCTGGCTCTACCACTACCTGGGCAATGGCACCTGGCACCCGTACCTGCTCGACACCCAGAACCTGCGGAAGCACTCGGTCATCGGCACCACGGGCTCGTGGGCGAAGACGGCCGATCAGGGGGCGAAGTTCGCGCCCGGGCAGACGCTCTACGCGTTCGCTGTCTTCGCCGCCCCCGAGGATGCGGACACCGTGTCCGTATCGGCCGTCGAGGGCGCGCCGCTCGTCACCGACGTGCAGGTCCCGTGATGCCGCACCGGTCCGCGAACGTGCGTGCACACCGCTTGGTCTCCTCCGGGATCGTGGTGGCGGCCGCGTTGGCCGCGGGCCTGCTCGTGTCCGCTCCGGCAGGGGCAGCGGACATGCCGACCCCGAACGATTTCACGAACCCGGACAGCTCGGCCCTGCGCGACAGCGTCACCGATCTGGCGCCCAACATCGCTGATCTCTCAGAGAACATCGAAGAGGCGGAATCGACTGAGTCGTCCGGCGGCGAATCGGTCATCACGCTGGCCACCGACATCCTGTTCGACTTCGACTCCGCAGAGTTGAGTGACGCGGCCCAGGAGCGGATCGCGGAGATCGCGGACGGGATCCCCGCGGATGCCGAGGTCACCGTGGCCGGGCACACTGACTCGAAGGGCGGGGGCGCCTACAACCAGGACCTGTCTGAGCAGCGCGCAGACGCCGTCGCCGAGGTCCTGGCTGAGTCGGACGGTGACCTCCAGATCGAGAGCGAGGGCTTCGGGGAATCCGAGCCGGTCGCCTCCAACGGCACTGAGGCCGAAGACGACCCCGAAGGTCGGGCGGAGAACCGCCGCGTGGAGATCCGCCACGACGGGTGACCAGTCTCACCTCCAATTGCGATCAGTTCTCACTCATACTTCTCTCAGGAAACAAGTCGTCTTTGCTGAGGGAGTGGTAGTGGCATCGTCTGGTTCTCGTCGCCGCAGTGCGGTCGCCGCGCTGATGTTCGCGGTTCTGTTCCTGGTGGGCTGTGCCGATGCCGGCAGTGTGGAGGCGGACGACAGCGCAGGCGTCGCAGAGGCGAAGGCGCCCGCGGCGACTGCTGAGCAGGAGCCGACTCGGACCTCGGCGGCCGATGAGGGTGATTCAGACGAGGAGTCCGCGCGCGACCGCGATCCGGCCGGCGCCGTCACCGGCAGCGCCCTGCAGATGCTCTACGAGCTGGAGGTCAAGGGGCGGGCGCCCAAGACCGGGTACGACCGAGAGCTCTTCGGGTGGCGCGACGACGTGGACCACAACGGCTGCGACACCCGCAACGACGTGCTGCGCCGCGACCTGGAGGACATCACACTGAAGTCGGGTGGCTGCGTGGTGCTGGGCGGCTCCCTCACGTCCGACTACACGGGCGACACCTTCGATTTCATCCGCGGCGACGGCAACAACATCGACATCGACCACGTCGTGGCGCTGTCGAACGCCTGGCAGACGGGGGCGCAGCAGCTCTCCGAGGACGAGCTCCTGGAGTTCGGCAATGAGCCGGTCAATCTGCTGGCCGTCGAGTCGAGCGTCAATCGGTCCAAGGGCGACGGCGACGCCGCCACCTGGCTGCCGCCGCGGAAGGGCTACCGCTGCGAGTACGTCGCCCGGCAGATCCAGGTGAAGCACGACTACGACCTGTGGGTCACCCCGCCGGAGTTCGACGCGATGGAGGGGCTGCTGCTCGACTGCGACGAGGACGAGTTCGGCGATGACGAGTGGCCGGACCGTCACGACGGAGATGTGAAGCCGGAGCCTGCGCCCGAATACGAGCCGGAGCCGCAGTACGAGCCGAAGCCCGATCCGAAGCCGGAGTCGAAGACCTCCGGCGGTGGGTCGTCCGGGTCCAGCGGTGCGTCGAGCTCGAGCGGATCCTCAGGCGGGAGCGCATCGTCCGGGTCGGGGACCTCGGGCGGGGGCGGCGTCTACTTCAAGAACTGCGACGCAGCCAGGGACGCCGGCGCTGCGCCGGTGCACGCGGGCGACCCGGGATACGCAGGACACCTCGACCGCGATGGCGACGGGATCGGCTGCGAGTGGTCCTGATGCGATCCGCGGTGTGTGGTCAGTTGGGTGACTGGACGGCCTCACCTTCCACCTGCGACTAGTCTGCTGATGGGCGCTTTCGTCCGGCCCTCGAAGTCGTCTCGCGCGGTTTCGTCCATCACTCCGACCAGGGACTACGCAATGTCAACGCACTCGACGACCCGCTCGCAGCTGTCCGACGACGACCTCGCCGTCATGACATCCGGTCGGCCGTATCTGGGCGGATGGGGCGTCGGTGCCCCGTGGATGCTCGACGATGAGTCGATCGCAGCGGTCCGCGGACAGATCCTGAGTATGGCGACTCACCAGTATGCCGACTGCTTCGACGGGGAGGGCGGCCCATTCGGCATCCTCGACAGCGTCCCGCCGCTCGTACAGCTGACCGCTTACATGTTCGAGGCGCTGCAGGGGTCCTGCGTCGTGCTCGATTCGGCCGCGCACGCGGCGATTCTCGATGACTTCAAGGAATCGGGGATCCCCAGCCGACGAAGCCTCAGCATCGTCACGTGGACCCCGACCTTCAACTGGCTGACAACTGCATGGCAGACGCTTCGAACTCGCAATGACATCTCGACGACCGCTCGCATCCTTACGGACGTCCTCGACGTGCTTGCCGGTGTCCCACCACTGGAAGAAGCGGCTCGTGCGTGCAGCAGGCTCATCGACGCGGTCCTCGAATCGATGCCTGTTGCCCGCCTGGACTCTGCGACCGACGATCAGCTCGAGGGGATCTTCGCCGGTGCGCTGGATGACCGGGGCGCAGAGGCTGTGCCGAATCTTCGCGGACTGACATTCGAGCTGGAGCTCCTGCGCGGACACATCGAAAGGTCAGCGGCGGTGCTGAAGACTTCAGGCATCGATCTGCCGTCACTCGAGGATCTGCTGGTCAGCGAACTCACCGATGCCGGTGCCGCGCTCAGCCCAGAACTTCGGCCCGCTCTCGGAGGGCAGGTCTACATGCGACTGCGCGAACGCGTCGCGGCGGGAGAACGCACGGATGTCGACCGTGCTGCGATTTCGAACAGTCTGGCCCGAGCGATCCGTGAAGGCCAGGCCGCCGCAGCGCATCAGTGGACGGTGGGCGCCTACCGCGTGCTCTGGACGGCGCTGTCGATTCCCGACGATTCGCGGACGCCGGCCTCCATCGCGATCGAAGATCTCGCCGATGATCTGGCCGACATCCGTGCGGCACTGCGGGAGTCGAAGGAAACGGCGAAGTCGACAGAAGAAGCCGACTCGAAGGACGCGGCACAGTCGACGGATTCGGCGGGCCTCGCGGCGGTGACTGACCGGACGGACAGCGTGGGTGGCGTGGGCGACGGACGGTCGGAGCCAGCAGGCACCTCGACGTCCTCCGATCCGTGGGCGAAGCTCGATCGGATGGTTGGCCTGACCGGAGTCAAGGAGACGGTGCAGCGGGTGCTGCGCGGGGCGGAGCTGGCACAGCGTCGACGTGAGGCGGGGGTTGAACTCGAGCCGCCCGCACGGCACCTGCTGTTCCTCGGCAACCCGGGCACCGGGAAGACCGAGGTCGCCCGGCTGATCGGTGAGATCTACCGGGACCGCGGCGTGCTGCGCACGGGGAAGCTGGTCGAGACCTCGCGCGCAGACCTCATCGGGGAGGGGATCGGGGAAACCGCGCCGAAGGTCCGCAAGCGCGTGAACGCGGCACTGGGCGGCGTGCTCTTCATCGACGAGGCGTACGCGCTCAACGCCGACGACGGGCGCAGCGACTACGGCAAGGAAGCCGTGAACGAGCTGATGACCCTCATGGACAGGCACCGCGACGACCTCCTCGTCATCGCCGCGGGATACCGCGAGCAGATGCAGTCGCTGCTGCGCGCCAACCCGGGCCTTGAATCGCGGTTCGGCAACCGTGTGATCTTCGACGACTACACCGACGACGAGCTGGTCGAGATCTTCGCAGGCATGGCGTCGGATGCGCGTCTGGCACTCGAGGAGGGTGTGCTCAAGGAGGTCCGGTCGGCTCTGCCTCGGAAGCGCACCCCGCGATACGGCAACGCCCGGGAGATGCGACGGCTCTTCGAGGCGACGATCGAGCGCCAGGGCATGCGACTCAGCGGACGCTTGAGCGACCTCACCGACGACGAGGTCCGCACGGTGACCGTTGCCGATGTCCGTGAGGATCGGAAGGACGATGCACAGCGCCAACGGATCTTCACCTCCGCGAAGCGCGACCTGGACGGGCTCGTCGGGCTGGGGCGGATCAAGAACGAGGTCGAGGGGCTCGTCGACGAAGTGCGTCTGGAAGATGCGCTGCGTGCGGCCGGCGTGGGAATGAGCGACGATGCGCGCCACATGCTGTTCCTCGGGAATCCCGGGACCGGGAAGACCGAGGTGGCACGGATCCTCGCCAGGATCTTCCACGGCCTCGGGATGCTGTCCCAGGGCCACCTCGTCGAAGTCCACCGCTCCGACCTCGTCGCCGGGTACATCGGGCAGACGGCGCTCAAGACCGAGGCGAAGGTGGAATCCGCGATCGGCGGCGTGCTCTTCGTCGACGAGGCCTACAGCCTCGCCTCGGAGAGCGACCACGACTTCGGCGGAGAGGCCGTCGACAAACTCCTGACGTACATGGAGGACTACCGCGATGACCTCATCGTCATCGCAGCCGGCTACGGTCCGGAGATGGACGACTTCCTCCAGTCGAACACCGGTCTTGCCTCCCGCTTCCCCATCCACCTGACCTTCCCCGACTACTCGGATGACGAGCTGCTGGACGTCCTCGTGCGGTTCGCGCAGACGGAGAACCGCGTGGTGGAGGCGGAGGCGATCAGCGTGGCCCGGTCACTCCTCTCGGAGAAGCGGGAGCAGCCGGGGTTCGGCAACGCACGCGATGTGCGCACGCTGTTCGCATCGGCGAAGCGTCATCAGATCAGCCGGCTGGCCGATGAGGTGCAGATCGGGACGGTCACGTCGGAGCAGCTGAGGACCCTGCTCCCGATCGATTTCAGCCGCGCTCAGCTCTGATTCGCCGATGCCCCACAGGGCGGACCAGCCCCGCAGCGGGCGCTGCGTGCGGTTATCCTCGTGACGTTCGGTGGCCGAGGGAATGGGGACGAAGGAGTGGGGACGATGAAGATCCTGATCGTGGGTGCGGGAGCGACCGGCGGGGCGTTCGGAGCCAGGCTCCTCCAGGCGGGGCGCGACGTGACCTTCCTGGTGCGGGAGCGCCGCGCGGAAGTGCTCCGGGCTGAGGGGCTGCGCTTCCGCGATCCGGAGGGGGAGTACCAGCATCGCGTCGACGCGATCACTGCCGTCGACGGCACGTACGACCTCGTCGTCGTCGCGGTGAAGGCGCCGGCACTGCCGGCGATCATCGAGCAGATCCGACCTGCTGTGGGCGCGAAGACGGTGATCCTCCCGCTCCTCAACGGAATGCGACACATCGACCTGCTGGCCGAGGCGTACCCGGGCCATGCGATCGGCGGGATCGTGAAGATCGTCGGAACGATCGACGAAGCAGGGACCGTCGTGCAGAAGACGTCCATGAGTGCGATGACCATCGGGGCGCTGGATGGCCGTGAGCTGCCCGCCGACGTGCAGGATGTCTTCGACGTTCCCGGCGTCTCCTTGGCCGTGGTCGACGACGTGCTCGCCCGTCTGTGGGAGAAGTGGGCGTTCATCGCCTCGGCAGGGGTGGTGACGTGTCTGTTCCGCGGTGAAGTGGGTGACATCATCGCGGCGGGCGGAGAAGCGCTCGTCCTCCAGGCGATCGCTGAAACTGAGAGCGTCGCTGCGGCGGCCGGTCATCCGGTCGGGGTGGAGAGCCACGCACAGGGCGTGGAACTGCTCACGGCGCCCGGTTCTCCCTTCACCTCATCGCTGTACCGCGACCTCCAGCACGGAGACCCCCAGGAGGCCGAGCACATCCTCGGCGATCTGGCGGATCGTGCGCGGTTGTTCGGGGTGTCGACACCACTGCTCGATGCCACGGTCGTGCAGCTGCGCACGCACGGTCGGGCACGGGTGCGACAGCTGCAGGCTTCAGGTCTGTGAAGCCGCTGCCTGCTGCGCGTGCTGGAGCGTGCTGAACCCGGTCAGGTCCGCATTCGATGCGGGAATCATCCCCGCGGCCGTCGCGTCTCCTCGATCTCCCGCGCCGACTCGTCCAGTGCGGCCAGCGCGGCCGCGACCATCGGTCTCCTGTCGCTGCCGCGCCTGATCCCCGTGAGGATCCGCCGGGAGGGCACCGGATCACCGGCCAGCGGCACCCGCACGACATCGTGGCCGGCCGGCAGCCTCGCCAGCCGCGGCACCAGGGAGACCCCCATGCCCGCAGCCACCAGCGCGGCACCGGTCTCCCACTCACGGATCAGATGCGCGGCCACCGGCTGGAACCCCGCGGCGGCGCACGACACGGCGACCAGCCGGTGATACGTCGACCCGGGCTTGTCCATGATCCAGTCCTCGTTCGCCGCGGCGACGAGCGGCACCGCAGACTCCTGCGCCAGCCGGTGGTCCGCCGGGACCAGCAGATCCAGGGGATCGGACAGCAGATCACGCTGCTGGAACCTCGGATCGTTCCGGGCGGGCAGGGGCTCCGTCGCCACGACCACGGCGACGTCCGCCCGCTCCGCCAGCAGCAGTTCGAAGCACTCCTCCGGGTCCGCCTCGATGATCCCGATCATGCTGTCCGGGAATGCGCGACGCACGGCTCCGGCCGCCGCCGGCAGGAGTGAGCCCGCTGCGGTGGAGAACCCGCACAGCCGCAGCGCGTCGTCCTGGTGCTCATCACCCGCCTCGAGGATCTCTCCACGCATCTGCTCCCAGCGAGTAGAGAGCTCATGCGCGTGCCCCAGCAGAACGGTGCCCGCATGGGTGAGCCGCATCCCGCGCCCGTGCTGCTCGACGACCACGACGCCGAGGTCCTCCGACAGCGTCTTCAGCTGGTGCGACACTGCTGACGGCGTGTACGACAGCGCCCTCGCCGTCGCAGTCACCGTCCCCGTCTCCGCGACCATGCGCAGCACTGTGAGCCTTCGATCGATCATGCAACCATTTTGCACCTTCTCATCGAATTACGTTCGCTTCTCTTTCCGATGGCGCGGGCGGACACTGGAATCACAGCCACTGCATCGAGGCAAGGAGGGCATCGACGATGACGACGATCCCCAGGGGCGGCGCCCACACGAATCCACCCACCACGGAAGCGGCCACCGATGCCGAGGCGACCGGCACCTCGGCGACCACCGGCACCTCGGCGACTGCGACCTCGGCGTCGACCGGCACCTCGGCGGAATCCTCGGCCGCCGCCTCCGGCAGGTGGGTGCACGCTGTCGCGAACCGCCGGGCCGGTCACTCGCTGGAGGCGCCGTTCTACACGGACCCGGACTTCTACCAGTCGGACGTCGAGGCGGTCTTCCACCGGTCGTGGATCTTCGCCGCCTCCGTCGCCGAGGTCCCCGAGCCCGGCGACTACGTCACCCTCGACGTCGGCAGGGCCTCGGTCATCATCATCCGCGACGATGACGAGGAGATCCGCGCCCACCACAACGTCTGCCGCCACCGCGGGGCCCGCCTCCTCATGGAGTCGTCCGGGTCCGTCGGCAACATCGTGTGCGGCTACCACCAGTGGACGTACTCACCGGAGGGCGACCTGGTGCACGCCGGTGTGCAGGCACCGGACTTCAACCCCGCCTGCTTCTCGCTGATGTCCGTGCACGTGAAGGTCATCGCGGGCCTGATCTTCATCTGCCTCGCGAAGGATGCACCGGACGACATCGACGACGTCGCCGCACGCATCGCCCCCTACATCGCACCGCACGCTCTGGAGCGGACCAAAGTCGCGTTCCAGGAGGACATCGTCGAGCACGCCAACTGGAAGCTCATCATGGAGAACAACCGCGAGTGCTACCACTGCGAGGCCGGGCACCCGGAGCTCACCTGCACCTTCTTCCCCACCTACGGGTACAGGGAGGATGAGATCCCCAAGCGGCTGCTCCCGGCGCACGATCGCTACCTGGCCGCCGAGCAGCTCCTGTCGGTCAACGCCGCCCGCAACGGTCTGCTCACCGAGGCGATCGAGGAGCTGAGCGGGCGTGCCACAGGCTTCCGCATCCAGCGCGAGGCCCTCGACGGCGCCGGGGAGTCGTACACGAAGGACGGTCGTGCGGGCTCCCGGAAGCTGCTGGGGGAGTTCGATACCCCCGTGCTGGGGCGCCTGTCCCTCCACGTCCAGCCGAACACCTGGTTCCACTTCCTGGGCGATCACGTCGTGACGTTCTCGCTGGTCCCGCTGGGTGTCGACCGCACACTTCTGCGGACCACATGGCTAGTCCACGAGGACGCGGAGGAGGGCGTCGACTACGACATCCCCCACCTCACCGAGGTGTGGCACAAGACGAATGAGCAGGACGCGGAGCTGTGCGTCCGCGCGCAGATGGGCGTGAGCAGCCCGGCCTATGTGCCGGGCCCCTACGCCCCGCACGAGTACCAGGTCGAGGCGTTCATCGCCTGGTACATCGAGCGGCTGCGCGAGCACCGCGGGATCGAAGCGGGCGCAGCGGGCGCGGCGACTGAGGAGGCGGCACGATGACGACGATGTACGACGGCGGAGTGCCGACGACCGAGGCGCCCCGGACTCCGACCCCGAGGTCCGGTTCCTGGTCGCCCGGCTACCCCGCGGCGATGCCGCGCGATGAGTTCACCGGCGACCTCGTCTGCACCGCGCTGACTCCGGTCACCCACGACGTCCTCGACGTGACCTTCCGCCCCTGTGACGGCGGCACCCTGCCGTTCTCACCGGGCCAGTACTTCACGTTCGCGTTTCCGCAGGTGGGCGTGGACCGCTGTTACTCGGTGACTTCGACACCGTCGCTGGGCGTCGACGGCGTCGAGGAGTTCACGATCACGGTCAAGAAGGTCCCCGGCGGGCCGGTCTCGACGTTCCTGCACGAGCAGTTCCGTGTGGGGGACACGGTGCGTGCTGACGGGCCGTACGGCGTTTTCGGTTCCGATGTGCGCCCGGGTGCAGGTGCCCTCTACCTGTCCGCCGGCAGCGGGATCACGCCGTTCCTGTCGATGATGCGCGCCAGGAGGGCCCTGCTGGCGACGGGGGAGAGGTCGCTGCCCCTGTGGTCGAGCGTCATCCACGTGCATACGGCGCACACGCCTGCGGACCTCGTTCATCGGGAGGAGGTCACGGGCCTGTCCGGTCGTGACGAGACGACGTTCATCCCGCTCTGCTCGCAGGATTCCGCCGCCGAGGCCTGGACCGGCGTCCGCGGCCGCCTCACCTCTGCGACGCTGCGGGTCCTGGTGCCCGACGTCGCGGATCGTGAGGTGTTCGTCTGCGGACCGACCGCGTACATGGAGGCGGTGCTCGCGATGCTCGTGGAACTGGGCGTGCCCGAGGTGCGCATCCATACGGAGTCCTATGTGTTCGGCGAGACGGTGCGGGTGCCGACCACGGACGACGGTGCGGGTGTCGGGGAGGCGACGACCGCCTCGGCCGCGGTCTTCTCCGTCGAGTTCCGTGGCGCCGGCTGCATGGTGCAGTGCCCGAAGGGGATGACGATCCTCGAGGCGGCGCGTGAGGCCGGGATCGCGCACCCCTCCTCGTGTGCCGAGGGCGTGTGCGGCACGTGCAAGGCGACGAAGGTCAGCGGTGAGGTGGAGATGGACCACCAGGGCGGGATCCGGCCCCGGGAGGTGCGGGAGGGGAAGATCCTGCCGTGCTGCTCGGTGCCCGTGAGCGACGTGGTCATGGAGTGAGTGCGGAGAGTGCGGCGCTGCCCCCACGCAACGGTGGAGCCCCAGCCACGCGTGGCCGGGGCTCCTCCAACGGCTGGATCTCTGGGTCAGGCCGCGACGGGCCGTGCGAGCCGGGCGGAGGCGATCTCCGTGCCTGCGACCAGAGCTTCGAGCTTGGCCAGGGCGATCTCCGGGTGCACGCGGCCTCCCAGTCCGCAGTCGGTCGATGCGACGATTCGCTCCGGCCCGACCAGCCGGGCGAAGCGCTCGACGCGCTCCGCGACCAGCTCCGGGTGCTCGACGACGTTCGTCGAGTGGGACACGATGCCGGGGATGATGTACTTGTCCTCCGGGAGGGCGACGTCCTCCCAGATCCTCCACTCATGCGCGTGCCGCACGTTGGCCGCCTCGAAGGTGATGCCGGAGGCGTTGATGGACAGCACCTGGTCCACGATGACGGAGAACGGCAGGTCCGTCACGTGGGGACCGTGCCACGATCCCCAACACGTGTGGACGCGGACCTGCTGAGGGTCGATCCCGCGCAGCGCATGATTGAGCGCATCGATGCTGAGCTGCGTGAACGCCTGGTACTCCGCCGGAGTCGGCTCCGGGTTGATCTGGTCGAAGTTCTCCGCCAGCGAAGGATCGTCGATCTGCACGATGAGTCCCGCATCGGTGATCGCCAGGTACTCCTCGCGCAGCACATCGGCCCACGCCCACACGAACTCCTCGTACGACGAGTAGTGCAGGTTCTCGACGCGTGCGGCCGACGCCGGTGAGAGGGAGTTGAGGAAGCCGCGGGACTCCTCGTACCCGGCGCGCTGCAGCCCCTTCTTGAGGTTGGTGATGTCCCGTGCGACGGCGTCATGGCCCGCGTAGGAGATCGGACCGATCGCCTGCGGGAACCCCGGCTGGCTGCCGGTGTCCGTGCCTGCGTCCGGGTCGCTGTACGCCCTGGGGAACAGATTGCGGTCGCGCCGGTCCGCGAAGCTGGTGAGGCGGATGTTCCCGGGCTCACTGCGCTGGACCGGGAGGTTCCATAGTCCTTCGCCGGAGATCTCCAATCCGTTCGTGCGGTTGAAGGAGTAGTGCCACCAGGCGCCGTAGTCGAACTCCGAGGCCATCGCATGGCCGTACTCGCCGTCGTTCGGCTCCGTGATCCCGAGGTCCTTCTGCTTCTGCAGCAGGTCCACGACGCTCCGCGTGAGCAGGGCGTCGAACTCCTCGCGCCCCTGCGCGGTGCCCGCGGCATTCGCGGTGAGGAGCTCCGTGGTGCGCGGCAATGATCCGGCGTGTGAGGTGCGGATGGCATCGGACATGATTCTCTCCTTGTGTACCCGGTTACCCGGCTAGGGCGTGTCCGACAAATGTTGTAGCCACGCAATTGCTGCGTTGAGCACGATTGCTGCGCGGTAGACGATGGCGAGTTTGTCATAACGAGTGGCCAGTCCCCGCCATTGCTTCATGCGGCTGTAG
>NZ_FXZF01000087.1:0-1562 GCF_900169375.1 Brevibacterium sp. Mu109 | reverse complement strand
ACCTTTACGTGATCCGCGTCACACCCCCGGAGACGCTGCGAAACCGCCGCGATCCAGAACCTCGAGTGGATGTTGCCGACTGCCGTTCCAGTGGTACCAGGCGACTGCGGTTCGTATGCGACCGGCCATCCTGTTCTCTTCGGTGTTCCCGTCGAGCAACAGATGTAAATCTATGCCACCTCAGCGCACAAGCGCAAATCGTCGCAGTGTGTTTCACGTCGCATGCGTCTGGAGGACCGTTCGATCGGCGTGTAGTCGCCGAACGCGCCAGTTGCCCGGCGTTGCGGCCCGCGATTGCTCGCGCGACGTGCCTACCTGAATCGGGCAACGCTGCAGGTTTGGGCGATCCCACTGTGCCGAGGCGTAGACCTCCCCCACCCCGTCTGTGGAACGACGATGTGCGGCGATCGCTGGGACAGAGGTCACCACGACATTGCCGGCACCGTCAATTCCGCCACCCTGCCCGTCATGTCTTCTCATGCGGACTCGATGACCAGACAGGCTCCACCCTGAGCCGCAGACCGGGATCGTCGACCGCCACCAAGTCGTCCGGCCACCACGGAGACCGACGACAACATGCGGGCCACAGAGCGTCGCTCTTTCGAGTACAGCGCCGGCGCACCTCGGCCATCTGCTCTGGTACACGGTCCCACATTGTCATGTCGCGGAGGACGAGTGAGGTCCCTATGGGGTTAGCCTCGAGTTGTAGACACCCGAGATAGCGGGATCACGGGTTCCGCTGGAAGGATGTCTGGCATGTCGGCAAGCAGAAAGCAGCGACGGTCGTACACCGAGGACTACAAGCGCGAAGCCGCGCATCTGGTCATCGATACAGGCCGCTCGATCGCGGCAGTGGCTGCGGAAATCAACGTCGGCCCCCAGACGCTGGGCAACTGGGTGCGGCAGGAGAAGGACCGCCTCCACGGGGACGGGAAATCCACCGGTCCGTTGGAAGAAGACGAGCGGTCGGAGTTGAAGCGGCTACGGCGGGAAGTGTTCGAGCTGCGGGAAGACAACGCGTTCCTGGGAAAAGCGGCAGCCTTCTTCGCGTCGAAGCCTCGGAAGCAGAACGGTTCGAGTTGATCGACGCGCAGAAGGCGAACCACACAATCGCGCGGATGGCCAGACTCCTGCACGTCTCTCGTGCCGGCTTCTACGCGTGGACACACCGCCTCCTGGCTCCGGGTGAGCGGAAGACCGCGCGGACGGTCATGGACGCGCAGGTGAAGATCACGCACGAGGACTCCGAAGGAGTCTACGGCGCTCCGCGGGTGGCGGCGCAGCTGCGGCGTGAAGGCATTCCGGTGGATCGGAAGACGGTGGCCCGATCGATGCGTAGGCAGGGGCTGGAAGGGATCAGTCCGCGTCGGTTCAGGCCGGTGACGACGATCCCGGGAGTGGCGGTCCATCACATTCCGGATCGGGTCGGCAGGGCGTGGGATCAGGGACGGCTGGACGCGGTGTGGATTTCTGACATCACTTATCTGAGGACGGGTGAGGGGTGGCTGTACTTGTGCGTGGTCAGGGATGCGTGTTCGCGGCGGGTGCTGGGCTGGGCGATG